>JALSTJ010000132.1 GCA_026983815.1 Flavobacteriales bacterium | reverse complement strand
GCATTAACAATTATTCACTATTGCCAAAAGAAATATTAAACAACAATAATTTTGGTTCCTTGTGTTTCAATTTTTTGTCTATCTTCATCTGTAACACCGCTATCTGTTATCAATACATCTATGGATGAAAAATTTTCTATTTTGGCAAACTCATTCTTATTAAATTTACTGGAATCCGCCACAACAACTACTTTATTTGCGATATCAATCATATGTTTACTCAAAGAAGCTTCTTCAATAGAATGAGTAAAAATACCTTTTTCAGGCAAGATACTATCAACTCCAATGAAAGCAATATCACAATTGAACATAGATATATTTTTTTCGACCAAACTACCTTTAAGAGATTTCATTTTACCTCTTAATACGCCACCGGGAATAATCACTTCAATATTTTTAT
The DNA here is from genome assembly GCA_026983815.1 of Flavobacteriales bacterium. Taxonomy (GTDB): domain Bacteria; phylum Bacteroidota; class Bacteroidia; order Flavobacteriales; family Flavobacteriaceae; genus JALSPZ01. The sequence goes on along the minus strand of JALSTJ010000132.1, from coordinate 10,527 downwards.
TTTCACCCAAAATATAGGCAATTGGCAAGCTGTTTGTAATGATCTTTAAATTATTAAAATCGACCAAATGTTTGGCTACTTCAATAGTTGTTGAACCCGAATCCATAATAATTTTATAATTGTCCTTAACAAGTTTGGATGCACGTTTACCTATTTTATTTTTTTCTTTATGAAATCTTTTGATTCGTTCGGTCAAATTCAAATCAAAATTAATAGATTGATTTTTTATTGCACCCCCGTGATTTCTTATCAATAAACCTTTCTTTTCAAGATAAGTCAAATCATTTCGTATAGAAACTTCACTGACTTTAAAAATTTTACTTAAATCCTTTACACTCAACTCTCCTTGTTCATTAAGCATATTTAATATCTCATTTCTCCGATGCAACAAATTGTTATCTGATTTCATATTATATTAATAATGATTCTTTCTGCAAAGTTACAAAAGCAAATTGAAAAAATATTTTTTTTTGAAACAAAAGCTATAAAAGTTTTGTTTTTTAATTTTTTATTATATATATTTGCTCATATTACAAAAACGAAAGTATTTGAAAGTTATGATTATGAGAAAAACATATTTTACTTTAAAGGAAATTTATCAACAACCGTCCGTATGGAAAAAACTTTGGAAGTTGATAGATAATCAAGCGGATGATTTAAAAATGTTTTTAAAAGATTTAAGCGAGTATGAAGTAATTTTTACCGGAGCCGGTTCATCATATTTTGTAGGTGAAATTGTTGCGCCGATTTTTCAAGAGGATACATCGGTATCCTGCAAAGCGGTTTCGTCAACAGAGATTGTAACCCATACCAAAAATTACATAAATGCCAATAAAAAAACTTTATTGGTTTCATTTGCAAGATCGGGAAATAGTCCGGAGAGTTTAGCCGCTATTGAATTTGCTAATAATTATTCAAAAAACATTAAACATTTGATAATTACTTGCAATTCAAATGGAAAATTAGCTAAAATCCCAAAAAATGATAATATTTATACTATCATATTACCGGAAGAGACCAACGATAAAAGTTTAGCGATGACCAGTAGCGTTACTTCAATGGCTTTGATTGCAATTTTAATAGGAAGATTGGATAAAATAGATGAACAAAAAAACAAAATCCAACAATTATCGGATAGCGTTGATGATTTTTTAAAAAAAAATGATACTTTATTAAAAAATATTTCCGAGATTCCTTATGATAGAGCAGTATTTTTGGGTTCGGGTCCCAGGTTGGGGGTTGCGCGTGAAGCTCATTTGAAATTGCAAGAATTAACCGACGGTGAAATTATCTCGAAATTCGATTCATTTCTGGGTTTTAGACACGGTCCCAAAGTTGTTTTAAACAACAATACTTTGGTTGTTTACTTTTTTTCAAATAATGAAAATGTCCGTCTCTATGAATATGATTTGGTCAAATCTGTGTATCAATCACAAAATCCGAAATTAAGCATTGGCATATTCAATAAACCTATTTCCGATGAAATAGATAATTTATTAGATGTAAATTTTATTTTTGATTATAATAATTATCAACTTGATGATGCATATTTAAGTATAGCAGGTTTAACAACTATTCAACTATTAGCTACATACAAATCGGAATTTTTAGGTTATAATCCCGATAGTCCTTCAAAATCGGGAGCAATACACAGAGTAGTAAAAGGAGTAAAAATATATAAATAATGAATAAAGAAATTAGAAATAAAATAAAAGAACTGAATATCGGACTTGTAGATTATATTCTACAAAGAATTGATGAGCTACAAAAAAATGGTGATAAACCACGAACTATTTTTGCAGCGTGTCCTAATTCCATATCCGTAATAAAAGCATCCTTGCGAAGTGCCAAGCGATGTAATGCACCTATAAAATTTGCCGCCACATTAAACCAAGTTGATATTGATGGAGGATATACCAATTTTAACCAAGAAGAGTTTGTCAAAATTATTCGTCAAGAAGCAACAGCTATCAATTATACAGGACCAATAATGATAGCTGTTGATCATGGCGGTCCTTGGTTGAAAGACAAACATCGGCAACAAAATTTGTCCTACAAAGAAGCGATGGATAGTGTAAAAAAATCATTTGAAGCATCAATAGTCGCTGGCTATGATTTGTTACACGTTGATCCTACGATTGATATTACATTAAAAAAAGGAGAAATAATTGATATTGAAGTAGTTGCCGAAAGAACAATTGAATTAATCGTACATGCGGAAAATTTTAGAAAAAAACACAATTATCCACCCATATCATACGAAGTAGGAACAGAAGAAGTGCATGGCGGTTTGGCTAATTATCAAGTTTTTGAAAAATTTCTGAAACTTTTAAAAGAAGGATTGATAAAACACAAAATCGATTATGTTTTTCCTGCATTGGTAGTTGCAAAAGTCGGAACGGATTTGCATACAACTTTGTTTGATAAAGAAGTGGCAAAAGAAGTAACGGCAATTTGTAGAAATTATGGAAGTGTTATCAAAGGGCATTACTCCGACAATGTTGATAACCCCGAGGATTATCCTCTATCCGGAATGGGTGGAGCAAACGTAGGACCTGAATTTACCGAAAAAGAGTATGAAGGATTGATGGAACTTGCTCAAATTGAAGAGGAGCTTTATAATAAAAATTTAATAGTAAAAAAATCGAATATCAAAAAGATACTTTGGAATCATGTAATCCAATCCAATAGATGGCAAAAGTGGTTATCACCTGATGAAAATCCAAAAGATTTTTATAAGAACACTCCGCAAAGACAAGAATGGTTAATAAAAACCGGTTGTAGATATATATGGCAAAATCCGGAAGTTATTGTGGCTAGAAAAATTTTATATGAAAATATCAATAGAAACGGATATGATGCAGAATTCATTGTTTTATCAAAAATTGAACAAGCAATGGACAAATATTTTTACAGCTTTAATTTGGTAAATTTAAACGATAAACTATGATGAAACAACACAATAAATATGATGTATTGGTTGTAGGAGAACTCAATGTTGATCTTATCTTATATAATGTAAACAAACCAATTGAAATAGGCAAAGAAATATTTTCGGAAGATATGGTTTTAACATTAGGAAGCAGTTCTGCAATTTTAGCTAACAATTTGAGCATCTTGGGTGCCAATGTATCATTTTTCGGTATGTTGGGAAATGATGTTTTTGCCGAAATTGTTCTAAAATCATTAAAAAAATCTAATGTAAGTACGGAAAACATTATCATATCGGATGAAGACAAAACAGGAGCAACTATAGCTATGAGTTACGGAAATGACAGAGCTATGGTTACATTTCCGGGAGCAATGTCCGTAATGAAGCAAGAAGATATCAGCGATGAAGTTTTGATGCAAGCAAAACATTTACATGTTAGTTCAATTTTTATGCAAAAATCATTGCTAAAAGGAATAACAACTCTATTCAAAAGAGCCAAGAATTTAGGATTGACCACTTCATTGGATACGCAATGGGATCCTGACGAAAAATGGAATATTTCTACAAAAGAATTATTGCCTTACGTAGATGTTTTCTTACCTAATAAAGAAGAATTTTTAAGAATCACAAAAAAAGAAACGATTGACAAAGCATACCAATCCGTAAAAAAATATGCAAACATTGTAATTGTAAAAGATTCTGTAAATGGAGTACATGCTTTTGCACCTGAAAAACAATTTTATCAACCGGCGTTCATAATGGAGAACATTGTAGATGCAATTGGAGCAGGTGATAGTTTTAACGCTGGTTTTCTTAAAGAATATATCAATAAAAATGACCTGGAAACTTGTGTGTTGGAAGGAACCATAGCAGGAGCAATAAATACACAAGGCGAAGGTGGAACAGGAGCTTTTAAGGATATTGAAAAAATATCATTATTGAGAAATGAACTTTTAAATAGACAATTATGACGATGATTGAAAAATTCTCGCAGTTGAATAAAGAGAACAAAGCAATATTAGCGACCAATTTTTACAACTTTGAAACACTCAAAGGTGTATTATTAGCGGCTAAACAAACAAAAAGTAGTATCATACTTCAATTAACCCAAAGTTCAATTGATTATATGGGTTTGGAAATCGCAGTTAATATGGCAAGGACAGCACTAAAGTATTATCAAGTAGAAGGTTGGTTACATCTGGACCACGGAGCAAGTGTACAATTGGCAAAAAGATGTTTGGATGCGGGATTTGATTCGGTAATGTATGACGGAAGCGAACTTCCTTTGAGCGAAAATATAAAAAATACCCGACAAGTTGTTGAATATGCCGAACATTACAATGCAAATGTTGAAGCCGAATTAGGATATATTCCAAAACTGGGACAAAACACAAACAAAAAAGGATATACAGAAGTAAATGATGCGATAAAATTTGTTAAAGAAACCGGCATTAATTCACTAGCAGTTGCAATAGGAACAGTTCACGGCTTTTATAAAGGAACACCTAAACTAAACTTTGAAAGACTGAAAGAAATAAAAAAAGCAGTAAAAATACCATTGGTTTTACATGGTGGCTCCGGAATACCGGACGCAGATTTGAAAATGGCAGTCGCAAACGGCATAAACAAAATTAATGTTGCCACGGAAATCAAAAATATTTTTACCAAAACCATAAAACAGGAATTGAACAAATCAGATGAAATTGATTTAAGAAAAACATTTCCGCCATCAATTGATGCAATAACAAATCTAATTTCAAAAAAAATATTAACAATCAATAATTAAACATTAAATTATATTTACTATGAAAAATCAAATAAAATTTTTGTTGACAATTTTGCTTTTGCTATTGGTAAATAGTATAAAAGCACAAGTAAAGGGGATTGTCTTTGATGAAGATAATTCACCATTGCCGGGAGTTAATGTCCTTTTAAAAGACAATAATAAAGGAACCGTAACGGATTTTGACGGTAGATTTGAAATGAATGATGTAAAACAAGGACAAACTATTGTTTTTAGTTATCTTGGGTACAAAACCCAGGAAGTTTTCATTGATGTTGTGCCAAAAAATTTAAAACTAAAAATGAAACCTACGGCACAATCCATAGACAAAGTCGTTTTAGTTGGTTATAGTTCTGTAAAACGAAGTGATATTTCAAGTGCAGTTGTTTCATTAGATGAACATAAATTAAACGATGCTCCGGCAGATGATGTTGGAAGTTTGCTACAAGGAAAAGTAGCTGGTGTTCAAGTAATTCAAAACAGTGGAGAACCGGGTTCGGGTGCACAAGTAAGAATACGTGGTATTTCCAGTATTAGCAGTACTGATGCGGAACCTTTATATGTGGTTGATGGTATTATCGGAGGTTCTTTTGATCCGGATGATATTGCTTCAATTACCGTATTAAAAGATGCAGGTGCAACTGCAATGTATGGTTCAAGAGCCAATAATGGAGTAATTATTATTAAAACCAAGTCAGGAAAATCGGGAAAAACTCAATTTGAGTTCAAAAATAACATAGGGTATAAATATGCCGACCACGGAAACATTGAAATGATGAACGGAACCGAGTTTTATAATTGGAGTGCCGAATTATATAGAGATCCAAATCTTCACGAAATTGACAAAATTCGTTTTTTTCAAGATTATCCACGCGAATTGAGTAAAAGAAATTTCGATTGGGTTCATAATGCCTTCAAACCCGCTTTTTATAACAAAACGTATTTATCTGCACAAGGAAATAGAAAAAAATTGACCTATTATATTAGTGGATCATATACACAAGATCAAGGAACTTTTATGGGCACTGATTTCAACTCCGTAAAATTTAGAACAAATACGGAATACAGATTTAATAATCGGATAAAAATGAATAATAATATTAGTGTCGGAACTTCCAAAGGAAACTCCTATGACTATATGGACATGTTATACGCCTATCTGGGTGTACCCTGGGATAATCCTTTTAATTCCGACGGCTCACCCCGTTTTGTTGATGGAAATACACAAGATTGGATATCAAGAGATCATATTAATCCGTTTCATGATCAAAAAAACTCTTCCCATAGATATAATGGCTTCGGGGTATCATACGATTTGAATTTCAATGTAAAACTCACCAATTGGCTTAGCTTCAAAACAACTAATAGAATAAGTATGTACACCGATAAAGGACATAATTTTGTTTCTGCACTTGCCGCAGGTACATATTATAATAAAGGGTTTTTGAATGAAGAAAAAAATACCGGATATGAAGGAATCACTACAAATATTTTGAGCGTAAACAAAAATTTTGATAAACATTCATTTTCCGGATTGGTTGGATACGAATTATCAAGAAACTACTGGGAAACTTCCAGTATTGAAGGAACCGGAATACCAATTGGATTGGAAGCACCATCTGCTATTTCAACTGTTACCAAAGTAAGGGGATCAGATGGACAAGGAGCAGTTGAATCGGTTTTGTCCCAAGTAAATTATAATTATGATGGAAAATACTATCTTACCGCTTCATATAGGATAGATAGAGCATCAAATTTTCCAAAAACACATAGAATTGCCTACTTTCCGGGCATATCAGCTTCGTGGAAAATCAATAAAGAATCTTTTATGAAAAATATCAAGTGGATTGATTTGTTTAAAGTGAGAACCAGTTTTGGTATTACCGGAGATCCCAATATAGGTGAACACCAATTTTTGGGATTGTTCGATTTAAGCTCACATTACAACGGACATACAGCCGCAACACCTTCACAAGTAGAAAATCTTAATCTGACTTGGGAGAAAAAACATCAATTAAATTTTGGTGTCGATTTTGGTTTATTCAAACGAATTAATTTATCGGTTGATGTTTATAAAAACACCACCAAAGATTTAATTCTTAGAATTCCTCAACCGCTATCTCAAGGTTTTGAATATCGATATGAAAATAACGGAGAAATTATAAATAAAGGTATAGAAATAAGCCTGTTTACAAAAAATATTAATACCAAAAATGTTAAATGGACAACAGGATTTAACTTTTCTAAAAATAGCAATACTTTAACCGGTATTGATACACCCTTTCAAATAACTATCAACGGAATTACTCAAATCTATGAAAATGGCGACGAACTTTATACATTTTATTTGCCAAAATGGTTAGGAGTTGATAAAAATACAGGCGGTCCATTATGGGAAAAAGTAACTTATGATAATCAAGGAAACGTAACCGGTAGAACATCGACGACAGATTACAACGAAGCAACTTATCAAAAAGTTGGACATGCCTTACCTGATTTTACCGGTGGATTTACTTCAAATCTACAATTTAAAAGATTTACATTTTATGCAAATCTTACTTATCAATTCGGAAATGATATCTATAATTTTACTAGAACATTTATGGATAATGATGGACATGAACCTTATTACAATAATATGAAAATGAAACCCGACTGGTCTCGTTGGGAAAAACCGGGTGATGATGCTACACATCCAAGTATGCAAAACAATGCCTTATCAAAAGAACCTTCGTCTAGATTTTTAGAAAAAGGAAATTTTATAAAACTCCGAACCGTAAGTTTGCAATATAATTTACCTACCCAATGGTTATCATTCTTAAAACTCAAAGAATTAACAGTAGGGGTTTCAGCAAATAATTTATTTACTTATACAAATTATTGGGGGCAAGATCCTGAGGTAAATATCAACAGAAATGATTGGGAAATGCCCGGAGTATCTGACTTCAAATATCCCAATAACAAGCAATTTTTATTCAATCTAAATGTTAAATTTTAAAAAATAGAAAAATCATGAAAAAATTAATTTATTTAATAATAATCATAGGCACCATAACATCATGTGTCAAAATGGATTTTTCACCGTCGGATAGTCTTACTACTGATATTCTTGAACAAAATCCGGACGGAATGAAATTAATTACAGACGGTAACTATTCTTTGTTTAAAGATGGTATTGAATTTAACGGAATTGTTGATGATAATAATAACTATTTAAGACAATATTTTCAAATGTCCGATTTTGCAGCTGATGATATAGTTTGTGGACAGGTAACAGAAGATCCGTTATATTATAGCTTTACTTATACACATTCACCCAGTCAATCGAATTCGAGATATTTCTGGTATGTATCCTATAAAATTATCAGTGGAGCAAATACCGTAATAAAAAGTTTGGAAGAAAAAAATAATCTATCCGATATGGATAAGCAATTATTGGGAGAAAATTATTTTTTAAGAGCTTTTGTTACTTTTAATTTGGTTAAATTTTATTCTTATCAATACAATGTAGGAGATCCAAATACCAATTTAGGTGTCGTACTTAGACTCTCAACAACAGAACCTGCAAATAAAGCAAGAAGTACTGTTGAAGAAACTTATAATCAAATCATCTCCGACTTGCAAAATGCCGCACAAAATATGAATATGGATAGAGGACGTGAATACGCTTCAAAAGAAGCAGCTTGGGCTTTACTTTCTCGTGTTTATCTGTATAAAGATGATTATGCCAATACTATTTTATATGCAAATAAAGTGATTAATTCCGGTAAGTATAGTTTGGAAACATCTGCTAATTTCCCTACCTATTATACGCATACGTTGGATAGCGATGAGACCATTTGGGCTATTGCCTTTACTACTGCCGATAATAGAGGAAAATTCGGTTCGATTGCTTCAATGATTTATAGCGATGGAAACTCCGGTTGGGGCGAGGAATTTGCATCACCTCCATATCTGGATTTACTATCACCAAATGATGTTAGAAAAAGTTTGATTGAACCTAAACTTGATGGTAACGGAGATGTTGATCTAAAAAATGGAATTGAAGTTTATTATATAAAAAAATTCAGCTATCAAGATGGAGATCCGAATTTAAGTTCACCGGTAATGTTAAGATTGGCGGAAGTTTACCTTAACAGAGCCGAAGCCTATGCAAAACAAGGTGGACATGATAGTGAAGCTCTGGCTGATGTAAATATGATTAGAAGCAACAGAGGATTGAGTAATGACCTCATAACTTCTGTACCGCCGGGACAAACATTGCTGGATGTTGTTCTTACGGAAAGAAGAATGGAATTGGCTTTCGAAGGTCATAGGTTATTTGATTTGATTAGAAATCATAAAAATATCGAAAGAAAATATTGGGGATACCATATTCCGGGTTTAAGTGTTAGCGATATAGACCTTGATAATCCCCCTACAAGTGGATATGATAATTTAGTTATAGATTACAATTCGCCAAAAATATTATATTATATTCCAATAGATGAAATATTAACCAACAATCTTTGTGTTCAAAATCAATAAATGTTATGAAAAAGTTTAGTTTTTTAATTATTACAATTGCAGTTTTTACAAGTATATTAACATCTTGTAAACGCACAGAAAGTATAGAATCAATAGCTGATGCAAAAGTTCTTTTCAGTTATGAAGCAAATAGTTATCATGTTCAATTTCACAACGAATCGAGCATGCACGGAACCTATCTCTGGGACTTTGGAGACAATACTACTTCAACGGAAGAAAATCCAAGCCATGATTATACTGCCAAAGGAATATATTATGTAACATTGACAGTAACAGATGGAGATAATAAAGATTCTGTTTTTACAAAAATTAGAATTGACAAAAGTTCAAATATTGATTTGAATGATAATTCATTTGCAGACTGGCAATCGATTGATGATGCTTATATACCCAATCCACAATATGAACACGGCGTAGTTACTCATTTTAAATATGATTATGATAGTGATTATATTTATTTTTACTTGGAAGTGGATACCCCTTCATCTACAGATGGACAAATATTTGATATGCTTATTGATGTAGATCCTTCGCAAACAACCGGATTCCCATACAGTATTTGGCCGAATTTTGGAGGTGGAGAAATTCTTATTGAGAATGGTTTCTCTGCCAATAGAGTGGGAAATGATGATTATTTTTTAGATTTTGCCACATATGATCCTACAGGGACCGATTGGGATACCAAATGGATTTATGATGAAAATAATACCGAAGGAGCTCAAATTGACGGAACTTATCAAGCACAAGGAACGACTATAAAAATAGAATTTGCTGTTTCACGAACATTAATACCTGCGTTAAATGGTGTAGATATTATAAAAATTGTTGCTTGGACAAGTGATCCCAACTGGGATGAAAATGGTTGGATACCGGGTAAAATGCCTGATAATCCTGCACCCAATACACCACCAGCAGACGGATTAATAATAAATATGCAATAATTTCAAGCTACAAAGATGAATCAGAAAAATAATAAGTGGATATATTATGCTCTATTGACGGTGGTTCTTTGGGGTGTTTGGGGAGCATTCACGGAAATACCTGAAAAAGCAGGATTTCCGGGCACATTAATTTTTATGATTTGGGCAATAACGATGCTTGTTCCTGCTTTCTTTACATTGAAAAATGTAAATTGGAAAGTAGAACATGATAAAAAATCTGTTTTTTATGGCATGATGATTGGTTTATTAGGCGCCGGTGGACAATTGGTTTTGTTTACCGGTGCTATTAAAAACGGACCGGCTTATTTAATTTTTCCAATCATCTCGTTATCACCCGTTATTAC
>JALSTJ010000131.1 GCA_026983815.1 Flavobacteriales bacterium | reverse complement strand
TTCACGTTTATATTTTTCCAAATCAAAAGGAATTTTTTTCATTTCTTCTCTTTCGGATGCGCTTAATTCCATAACATCATCATAAAAACCGGGAATTGTGATACGTTTTTTGTCGTCGTGAAGTCGGGCAATCATTTTTGCCAAAATATTGGCTGGATTTCCAACAGCACCACCATATAATCCCGAATGTAAATCACGATTGGGTCCGGTAACTTCCACTTCAACAAATGTAAGTCCGCGCAATCCGGTAGTTATGGCGGGGGTTTGGTTATCAATCATTCCGGTATCGGAGATTAATATCACATCATTTTTCAGTTTATCGTGATTGCGTTTGACATACCAAGACAAACTGGGAGAACCGACTTCTTCTTCTCCTTCAATCATAAATTTTACATTTACCCCTAACTTATTGTTTTTCAACAGATATTCAACGGCTTTCAGATGCATAAACATTTGACCTTTGTCATCCGACGCTCCCCTGGCGTAAATAGCCCCTTGGGGATGTTCTTCTGTTGTTTTGATTATGGGTTCAAAAGGGTCGGATTCCCACAAATCCAAGGGATCGGGGGGTTGCACATCGTAATGTCCGTAAACCAAAACCGTTGGCAAATCGGGGTTAATGATTTTTTCTCCGTAAACTATCGGATATCCGGGCGTTTCTTCAATGGACACATTGTCCAATCCGATAGTTTCCATATTATTTTTGATAAATTCTGCGGCATTTAATACATCTTGCGCATACACAGGGTCGGCACTTACCGATGGAATTTTAAGCAATTGAAAAAGTTCTTGCAAAAATCGTTCTTTATTTTGGTCTATATACCGATTAATCTCATCCATAATAAAATTTTTATTTTGGGATAAAGATACAAAAAAACCGCAAATTTGATTTTTGCGGTTTTTTTATAGAAAACAATTATTTTTTTATCAGTTTATAGGCGGAAGTTTGTCCGTTTACTTTTGCTTTGACATAATAAACTCCATTTTTTAAATCGGAAAGGTTTATCATGCTTTGTAATGCGGAAGGATTTTGTGAGATTACTTTTTTTCCGGTTAAATCATAGATTTCGATATTTTGAATGGGTTCTTGTGCCGAAATCATAACTTGATCGTGTGCCGGATTGGGCGTAATACTAAATCCTTGAATTTGATGATCTTGCAAAGACGACGCCTGAGGGTCATAAGCACAAATTTTGAAATCTCCGGTTACTCCTTGATAAACAAATAATACTCGCACATAAAGTGTTTCTCCCGGGGTTAGATTGGCCAATTCCAGTTTTGAAAAAGCGCCTAAGCCGGCACCGTCATCATTGCAGCCCAATAGAGTTAAATTGTCACATGTTCCGCTATAAACTGCTATTCCGGTATCGGTAAGATTACTTCCCGCAACACTTCCGGTTTCAATAGTTAAATATCCCGATGCCGGAGCCGTAAGTTGATACCAAAGGTCTCCGCCGCCTGCCGTAACACAAGCATTTCCGCCTTGTTGAGAGTCAGTGGCGTTGGCATTATTGTCCGTATAAGGATTTTGACAAGTATCCGCACTAACTTGTAAACTAACTGCTCCCGAACAAGTATCATTGGCAGGAGCTTGGGCATGTGTATTCAGATTAAATACAATAGCTAATAAAAATAAAGTAATTTTTTTCATACAATATTATTTTGTGTGTTAATATTCAAAGGTAGGTCTTTTTTGAAATTTTACAAAAAATTTTTTAATAAAAAGGATTTTTCTCTTATAACTTAATATATGTTTTTGATATATTGCGTTAATAAAATTATTGAAAAATATGGATTTTAAAAACCTGCTTAACAGGATTTATGCTGAAATAAAAAGTTCAAAATGGGAAGACGGCAATCTTCCCGACTATATTCCTGAGCTTAAACATATCAATCCTGATAAATTTGGTATGAGTCTGATAACCTTGGATGGAAAAAATTATGGGGTGGGTGATTTTCAAGAAAAGTTCAGCTTACAAAGTATAGCCAAAGTTTTTGCTTTTACCTTGGTTTATAAAGACTTGGGAGGTAAAGTTTTTGAAAGAGTGGGTGTTGAACCTTCGGGGAATCCGTTTAATTCATTGATTCAATTGGAACAAGAACGGGGTTTCCCGAGAAATCCTTTGATTAATGCCGGGGCTTTGGTCGTTTGTGATATGATTATTGAAAATTTTGATACCCCCGAAAAAACACTTTTTGATTTTATCAGAAAAATTGCCCGAAATTCTTCTATTGATTATAACTCGTCCGTCTATCAATCCGAAAAAAATGCCGGACACAGAAACCGTGCAATGATACACTTGATGAAATCTTTCGGCACGATAAAAAACGATACCGATAAGGTTTTGGATTTGTATTTCAAATTATGTTCATTGGAGATGAATACCGAAGAGCTTTCACAAACTTTTTTGTTATATGCCAATGAAGGTAAAATTTACGGTAGCGACGAACGAATATTGACCAAAAGTCAAACCAAACGCACCAATGCCATTATGCAAACCTGTGGTTTTTATGACGAAGCCGGTGAATTTACTTTTCGCGTGGGTTTGCCGGGAAAAAGCGGCGTTGGCGGTGGAATTGCAGCGGTTCATCCGGGAAAATATGCCGTAGCTACTTGGAGTCCGTTATTAAACAAAAAAGGAAATTCCGTTGCCGGAATGAAAGCTTTGGAATTGCTTACAACCAAATCGGGTTGGTCGGTATTTTAAACCCCTTCCCCGAATAAAGTAGCCGAAGTGCTGTCATTGATTTGCACTTGTACCAAATCTCCTGGTTTTTCATTTCCGGTTTTAGGAAAAATTACCACGGCATTTTGTGAATTTCGTCCCATCCAGTGTTGGTCGGATTTTTTGGAATTTCCTTCAATCAATACTTCTACGGTTTTGCCGATAAATTCTTGCATACGATACAAACTGTGTTTTTGTTGCAAATCTATAATTTCCCGTAGGCGTCGTAATTTTATATGATGTGGAACATCATCCGCCAATTTTTTGGCACCCAAAG
>JALSTJ010000130.1 GCA_026983815.1 Flavobacteriales bacterium | reverse complement strand
GACAAAGACGAGTGGGCAAAAGTTATTTATTGTATCAAATTATCAAAGAACTGCAAGTGGATTTGAGCAATAATATCATCTATATAAATAAAGAAGATATTGCTTTTTCGGATATTGGAAACGCCCAACAATTATATGATTTTATCATTCATAACATAAAAAAAGATAAAAATAATTATGTATTTATCGATGAAATTCAAGAAATACAAGATTTTGCCACAGCTTTGCGTTCTTTGTTATTGTTGGAAAATACGGATATATACTGCACGGGGAGTAATGCACAACTTTTGTCAAGTGATATCGCCGGATATTTAAGCGGAAGATATATCGAAATAACGGTTTATAGTCTTTCCTATACGGAATTTTTACAGTTTCATAAACTAAAAGATTCCGAAAATAATTTGGAAAAATATCTAAAATTCGGGGGAATGCCCTATTTAAAAAACTTGAAACTAAAAGATTATATCGTCAATGAATATCTAAAAAATATTTATAATTCCATCGTTTATCGGGATATCGTCAATCGCTATGCTATAAGAAATACGTTGTTTTTAGAACAGTTGGTGCTGTTTTTGGCGGATAATATCGGGAGTTTGTTTTCTGCAAAAAAAATAAGTGATTTTCTTAAATCTCAAAAGATAAATATCGCACCCAATCAAGTGCAAAATTATGCACAGCATTTGGTGGACGCTTTCTTGGTGTTTAAAGTGCCGAGATATGATATTGCAGGAAAAAGAATATTTGAAATCGGAGAAAAATTTTATTTTGAAAATTTAGGAATACGCAACAGTTTGGTGGGATATAAAATTAATGATTTAGGTAAAATTTTGGAAAATGCGGTGTATAATCATTTGTTATTTAAGGGAAATAAAGTGCAAATAGGTGTTTTAGGTAGCAATGAAATAGATTTTGTAGCAGAAAAAAACGGCGAAATATCCTATTATCAAGTGGCATTGTCCATACAACAAGAAGAAACTTGGAAAAGAGAATTTGGTAATTTGGCAAAAATTAAAGATCACTATCCAAAATATGTTATTACCAAAGATCCTTGGACTGGCAACACATATAAGGGAATTAAAATCGTGGGTTTAAGGGAATTCTTGAAAACCTAATTAGCGTTTCGGAAGATTTGTTCAATCGCGGACTTTGCTTGCAAAGCGGTAGTAATTTGACGGATGCGGATAGAGATCGGATGGTAGAAGTTTTTCAATCTTTGTTTGATAAATGAATTGATAGTGCATAAATTGTTGATTCAAGTAATAAGTGCAACATTTGAAATCAAAGTTAGAAAAACAATCATTCCCAACATTAAGTTTTATATATTTTTAAAAAAATTTATTATGCACGCATAATAAATCCAAAAAATTTTGTATATTCGTGTGTTTAAAATCCCGAAAGAAAATAAAAAAGATAGATTATGAAAATACTTTTGTTAATGAGTAGTGTTCCGGACACCACATCAAAAATAAATTTTAAAGAAAATGATACAAAATTTGATGAAACCGGAATCCAGTTTGTCATCAACCCGCATGATGAGTTTGCCCTTACCAAAGCCATGCAAATCAAAGAAAAACATGGCGGTGAATTGGTCGTATTGAATGTAGGTTCTGCCAAAACAGAACCTGTTATCAGAAAAGTTTTGGCTATTGGTGCCGACCGAGCCGTTAGAATCGATTTAGAGCCGGAAGACAGTTATTCAACTGCTGTTCAAATTGCCGACTATATCAAAAAAAATGACGATTTCGATTTGATTTTTGCCGGTAAAGAATCCATTGATTATAACGGAGGAATGGTTCACGGAATGGTAGCCGAAATGACCGGAAAGCATTTTGTAAATGCAGTCATCGGACTTGAAATAAAAGAAGGCGGAAAAGTAGAAATTGCGCGTGAAATCGAAGGAGGTAAAGAAATCCTTAAAACCTCGATGCCTGTGGTTATCGGGGGACAAAAAGGTTTGGTCAAGGAAGAAGAATTGCGTATTCCCAATATGCGTGGAATTATGATGGCACGTAAAAAACCCTTGGAAGTGATTCCTCCGGTTGAAACCGAAGCAAGAGTAAAAATTGAAAAATTTGAAAAACCGCCTGTTAAAGGCAGTATCAAATTGATAGACCAAGACAATTTGGACGAATTAATCGATTTGTTACACAACGAAGCCAAAGTTATTTAATCATTAACCGAAAAAATTTAGAATTATGTCAATATTAATATATGCCGAAAATCAAAACGGAAAAGTAAGCAAAGGAGCAAAAGAATTGGCTTCTTACGCAAAAGCTTATGCCGACAAAAAAGGTGATACGGTTGTAGCCGTGGGGTTCTCCTTGGAAAATCCTGATGAATTATACAATTATGGAGTATCCAAAGTTTTGAATATATCCAACGAAGCTTTAAAAAACTTTAATGCATTTGCTTATGCACAAGCCATTGTCCAAGCGGCAAATCAAGAAAATGCTCAACTGGTGTTAATCTCTTCGAGCAATGACTCCGTTTACGCAGGACCCATCATTGCTTCGGAATGGGATGCAGGATATGTTACCAATGTAATAGCTCTTCCCGAAGATACCGACCATTTTGTGGTCAAAAGAAAAGTATTTACCAACAAAGGAATAGCTTATACCGCTGTTTTAACGGATAAAAAACTATTGAGAATCTCCAAAAACTCTTTTGGTCTGAAAGAAAATCCGGCAGATGGACAAACCATGGATTTTAATCCCGATGTAGATTTGAGCGTTTACGAAACTTATAAAGTAATCAATGTAGAAAAAGTTACAGGAAAAGTTCCTTTGACCGATGCCGATATCATTGTTTCTGCCGGTCGTGGATTAAAAGGTCCCGAAAATTGGGGAATGATTGAAGAGCTTGCCGATGTTTTGGGCGCTGCTACCGCTTGTTCAAAACCGGTTGCCGACTTGGGTTGGCGTCCGCATACCGAACACGTGGGACAAACCGGTAAACAAGTGGCTCCCAATCTTTATATCGCCGTAGGTATTTCGGGAGCCATAC
>JALSTJ010000129.1 GCA_026983815.1 Flavobacteriales bacterium | reverse complement strand
ATTTCCGCATTGACAAACATTCCCACGGGAAATTTATCGTTCTTTTCATCTTTTAAATGTCCGTGAACTTTTATCGTTCTCGTTTTTTCGTCTATTGCAGCACTTACCAAATGAACTTCCGCTTCAAATTCGGGCTTATCTGAATTTAATGTTCCGAAATAAATATTTTGTCCTTTTTTGATTTTTACGGCATCTTTTTCAAATACACTTAATTCCAAATGTAAATGGGAAGGATTGATGATTTCCATAATCATATCATTGGGTTCAAAATAAGTCCCGATACTTGCATTTTGCTTGGTTATATAACCGTTGATTTTGGCATATAAATTAATACCGGACACCAAATGTCCCTGTGAAATATTTTCAGGATTTATATTGAGCATCAATAATTTTTGTTTCAATCCGTTGAGCATTGCCAAGTTTTTCAAATAGTCACTTTTCGCTTGTAAATATTTCTTTTTGGAAGTGATTTTTTCTTCAAAAAGGGTTTTTTGGCGTTCATACTCGTTTTTTAAATAATCGGATTTTTCTTTGGTTTCCAAGTATTCTTGTTGCAAATTGACAAATTCGGGACTGGATAGACTTACCAAAAATTGTCCTTTACGCACTTTATCGCCTACTAATAATGCTGATTTGGTTACCGTTCCACCATAAAAAGATGTTAAGGTTTGTTTATTTGCCGGTGGCACATCAATCATACCGGTGGCTTTTACCGTTTGTGCAAAAGTTTTGATTTGCGGTTTGCCCAATTGCATTCCGTTAGCTTCAAATTGTTCACGAGTAACCTTGATATAATCTTTGGTTAGATCGCTTGTTTCAGTTATTTCCTGTTTTTCGCTTGCTTCTTTGTTTTGGCAAGCGGCTAATAAAAGAACAGATAAAACGGATATATAAAATAATCTTTTCATTGTTATATTTTTTAATTGTTAGGTATTATATTAAAGTAATCTATTGCTATAGCGGTTTGATTATACAAGTTCAATTCATCCAAATAATTCAGCAATATCCTGTTGGAGTTTTCTAAACTTCTGATAAATTGGAAAAAATCTATTTCACCTTGCCGATATCCGGTCTGTGCCATTTTAAAAATATTTTGAGAAAGATTGAGCCCGTCTTTTTCATAATATTGCAAGGCTTGTTTATGTTTTTCCAATTCTTTTATTAAATTGGAAAGTTTAATATCAAATTGCTTTTTTAATTCCTTTTTTTGCTCATTCATCGATTCCAATTGGATTTTAGCGGCTTTGATTCTGTTATTTTTAGCTCTGAAATTGAACAATGGAATGGTTAATCCCGCTTGTATAGTTTGGATATTACTGCCGTAAATCGAATGCGTTCCCGTTTCATATCCCAAGCTAAAACCGGGCAACATTTTTCTTTTCTGCCGCTTAATTTCCAACTCCGACAACAAAGACTGTTTTTCCAAATAATCATCTATCAATTTTCGGCTTTCCGGTATAAGCGAAAAAGAATATTTGGATATTTTATCAACCGAAATATTCAATTTTTTGTCCGCTTGCACCAAAGTTTGAATTTGTGCCTTTACGATTTTTAAATCTTCTGAAACACGAGCAAAGTCGATGGATATTTCTTTTTGCTTGGCTTTGGATGTCAAGGCTTCCAAATAATTACTTTCACCCAACTCGAATTTTCGTTGGGCTTTATGGGCAAAATCTTTATAAATGCTATCTAATTTCTTATATATCAAGTATTTATTATAAGTGTATTGATATTGATAATAGGCTTGTTTTAAATCTTTTATCAATTGTAATTTTCGCATTTCATAGCTATTTTCTGCCAAAGATGCCTTTGTTTTTTGTATATCTTTTTGTGTTTTATACAAAGAAGGAAAATCAAAATCTTGCGAAATTCCAAAACTGTTAATTATTCCTTCTGTTTCGGTTATACGATCTTTTTCATATTGATAATAAACATTTGCATTTGAAATATTTGCACCGGATTTTATCAAAGTATTTTCTTTTTTTACTTGATATTCCAATGCTTTCAAACCGGAATTATTTTGAATTGCCATTTCTATCAATCGATCCAAATCTACGGGTTTTTCTTGTGCTTGTAGTCCGGAGAATGTCAATAATATCATTAGCAGACCTAAATTTCTTTTGAGTTTCACTTTTTTAATTTTTGTGTTGAAAATATAATATAAAACCGGTAGAACTATCAAGGTCAGAAGCGTTGAGGTTACCAACCCGCCAATAACAACGGTTGCCAAAGGTCGTTGCACTTCGGCGCCTGCTCCTTGTGATATTGCCATTGGTAAAAATCCGAGTGCGGCTGCCATTGCAGTTAATAATACGGCACGCATACGGTCTTTTGCTCCGGTAATTATCAAATCCAAATCCACTCCTTTTCGTTCTTTACGCAATTCTTTGTAATGTTCAATCAACACGATTCCGTTCAACACGGCAATACCGAAAAGTGCAATAAAACCAACACCTGCCGAGATGCTAAACGGCATTCCACGTAGCCAAAGCAAAATAATTCCACCAACAGTAGCAAAAGGAATCGCCGTATAAATCATCAATGCTTCTTTTACAGATTGAAAAGCAAAATATAACATTACGAAAATCAATAACAAAGCTATCGGCACTACAATCAATAAACGTTGTTTTGCCGATTGTAAATTTTCAAACTGTCCACCGTAAGTGATATAATATCCAATGGGAAGTTTTATTTGTTTATCCACTACATTTTTAATATCGTCCACCACCGATTGCAAATCTCTGTCGCGCACATTCACACCGATAACAATCCTACGATGGGTATCATCACGGGAAATTTTAGCAGCGGCTTTGGCATATTTTATTTCCGCAACTTCACTCATAGGAATTTTTCCTCCCGTGGGCAAATCGATATAAAGATTTTTCAAGTTATCCAAATCTTTACGTTGTGTGGAGTCCAAACGCACCACCAAGTCAAATCGTTTTTCACCTTCAAAGATGTTTCCGGCGGTTTCTCCTGCAAACCCCATCGTGATGACTTCATTAATATCAGCAATATTCAATCCGTAT
>JALSTJ010000128.1 GCA_026983815.1 Flavobacteriales bacterium | reverse complement strand
GCGATGATTTGAATTGGGCATTATCCTTTGACAATTTAAAAGAAAAAGATACCACAAAACATGTTCATCGTTTACACCCGTATAAAGGTAAATTTATTCCGCAATTGGTGGAATATTTTTTAGACGATCACATAGATAATTTTAAAAAAGAAGTCTATTTTAAAAAGGGCGATATCATTTTGGATCCGTTTTCGGGAAGTGGAACCACATTGGTTCAAGCCAATGAATTGGGTATGCATGCAATTGGTGTGGATATTTCGGCTTTTAATACCCTTATTGCTAATGTAAAAATAGCAAAAGTAGATTTTGACGATTTGGATAAAGAATTAAATAGAATTACTGATGCACTGCAAAAATTTATAAGCCATCGCAATAACATAACATTTGAAAATGAATTATTGGAAGAATTAAATATTTTTAATAAAAAATACTTTCCTTCCCCGGAGTATAAGATAAAAGTTCGTAATAATGAAATTGTCGAGAAAGAATATACACGACAAAAAGAACAAGAATTTCTACAAATTTTTAAACATTTACAACAGAAATATAATCTGCAAATAAAGCAAGAAAACCAAGATACTTTTATTGAGAAATGGTATCTTAAACCGGTAAAAGAGGAAATAGATTTTACTTTTGAACAATTAAAAAAAGTAAAAAATCCCTCTACTAAAAAAATTATCACAATTATATTGAGTAGAACTATTCGTTCTTGCAGAGCCACAACACATGCCGATTTGGCCACACTAAAAGATCCGGTTACCACTACTTATTATTGTAGAAAACACGGAAAAATTTGCAAACCTCTTTTTTCAATGTTCTCTTGGTGGAAAAGATATAGTAATGATACGATTAAAAGATTACAAGCTTTCGACAAAATCAGAACAAATACTTATCAAATATGTTTACAAGGTGATGCTAGAAGCATTGATATTTTTTCAGTAGTTGAAAAAAAACAACCCGGTTTTGCCAAATTGATTAAAAAACAAAAAATAAAAGGTATTTTTTCAAGTCCGCCTTATGTAGGATTAATAAATTATCACGAACAACATGCTTATGCTTATGATTTATTCGGTTTTGAACGCAAAGACGAATTGGAAATAGGACCATTATACAAAGGACAAGGTCGTGAAGCTAGAAATTCTTACATAGAAGGGATTTCACAAGTTCTTAATAATTCTAAAAAATTTTTGCAAAAAGATTATGACATATTCCTTGTAGCCAATGATAAATATAATATGTATCCGACAATAGCTGAAAAATCCGGAATGAAAATAGTCAATCAATATAAACGACCGGTTTTAAATAGAACGGAAAAAAACAAATCCGCTTATGCAGAAATAATATTTCATTTAAAAGAAAAGTAATGTCTCTTACTGGAAAACAAAAAAAACTAATAGAAGATACTATTAAAAATAGTATTAGAAATAAGTTCAGAACATATAATCCCGAACCGGCGGTAATGCCTTTTCATACTAGACTTCTCGGAAAAGACAGGTTGGCTTTGTATTCATTTATTCATTCGTTAAATACCAATTTCGGAACCACTATTTTCGAACCGGTTGCTGTTTCATTAGCTATGAATAAGTTTAAAATAGCTAAACATCAAGTTAAACCCGGTAATAAAATGAGTGAATATGCCCAAAAAGAAATTCAAGATATAATCAATGAATTATCGGCCGCAAATAAAAGACCTAATAAAATCAAAGAAATTGAAAGGATACGCAAAGTTTGTCAAAAAGGAGAAATGATTTCGGTAAAACCTACTGTTGTTGATGTTTATCTGGAAGATGACAAAAGTATTTATATGATTGATATTAAAACAGCTAAACCTAATAAAGGAAGTTTTAAGGAATTTAAAAGAACTTTATTGGAATGGGTAGCGGTTGTTTTATATGAAAATCCCAACGCAAACATTAATACCTTAATTGCTATTCCATATAATCCGTATGAACCCAAACCATATAGCAGGTGGACAATGGCAGGAATGCTTGATTTGGAACAAGAATTAAAAGTTGCGCAAGAATTTTGGGATTTTTTGGGAGGACAAGGAGCATATATTGATTTACTCAATAGTTTTGAAAAAATAGGGATAGAATTAAGACCTGAAATTGACGATTATTTTAAAAGGTTTAACAAAAAATAATTTTATTTAACAAAAATGCTCAAAATACAACAACAACCTTATAATCAATACCTTCACGATTGCTTGTTAAGAAAAAAAGAAATAACACTTGCCGTCAAACGTGAGGATTTGTTGCACGAGCATATTTCGGGAAATAAATTTCGTAAACTTTTTTACAATATCATCGAAGCCAAGCAAAAAGGATACGATACATTGCTGACTTTTGGAGGCGCTTTTTCCAATCATATTGCCGCTACGGCAGCTGCCGGAAACGAATACGGATTGAAAACGATTGGCGTTATCAGAGGCGATGAGTTTGCTAATGATTTACCAAGGTTTTTGCAAGAAAATCCCACTTTGAAATTTGCACACAGTCAAGGGATGAAATTTCATTTTGTAACACGAGAAAACTATCGAAAAAAAACCGAACCCGATTTTATAAGGGAATTATTCAAACTTTTCGGAAAATTTTATCTGGTTCCCGAAGGCGGCACGAACGAGTTAGCGGTCAAAGGAACCGAAGAAATATTAACCGAAGAAGACAAGGAATTCGATTTTGTTTGTTCGGCTATCGGAACGGGCGGAACCATTGCGGGAATTATCAATAGTTCTTATGCTCATCAACAAATATTGGGATTTCCGGCTTTGAAAGAAAATTTTTTATATCAAAATATTCAACAATATACTACCAAAGATAATTGGAAATTGATACGGGATTACAACTTTGGCGGCTTTGCAAAAATCGATGAAAAATTGGTCAATTTTATCAATATGGTCAGCAGTTTACACAATTTGCAACTCGATCCTGTTTATACCGGAAAAATGTTATACGGTATCATCGATTTAATCAAGAAGGATTATTTTCCGAAAGGCAGTAAAATATTGGCTATTCATACGGGCGGTTTGCAAGGGATTGATGGAATGAACAAAC
>JALSTJ010000127.1 GCA_026983815.1 Flavobacteriales bacterium | reverse complement strand
ATACGTAAGCCGCTGTCGTAATAAAATCCGGCTTTTTCGCCTTTGTTTTTTTTAAATGCCCAATCGCCGTATAGATTGAACCATTTCCAAATTCCGATATTCAAATTATTGGCAACAATCCATTGATTGGCAAATTGGTCGGGGAAAAAAGTTTTGAATCCACCTTCCGCCCAGATAAATTGTTGATGAAATATTCCGCTACTCTCCGAACGTCCGTAATAATTGTAGCGGAATAAATAATCCGTAGGACGGTCCAAAGCAAATGAAAAATAGTCGGTTTGTGTTTGATTGTATAGAAACATCCCGGCATAGAACCTGAAATCCCATTGACGGGTTTTGTCCGTAAGCCAGCGAAAACGGTATTTGCCCGAAATTTTTCCGAATTTTTGTGAAAATTGTAAATCCACTTCCGAAAATCTGTCTTTTAGAACATTAACCTTAAAGTTTTGAAATCTTAAATTCAAAATTCCATATTTGTTTTGCTCGGCGATGCTTCCGGGAAAATTTTCTTTGGAAATATATAAATAATTGGCAATCCAATCGGCTCCTTTTCGTTTGCGAATATCTTTTGAACGGAATTGAATGTCGATATACGGATTGAATTTTTTATATATAAGATTATGATTATAATGATAGTAACTTGCTGAAAATCCGTATTTTATTTCGTAGGGTTTCATATTTTCAAAATATTGTCTATAATTTACGGAGAGACTTCCAGATAAAGTTCGAGCTTTGGTAGCATATCCGGGGGATAAGGAATAGTTCCAGTGATTATGCAAAATTTTGGCATTATAAATTTGTGTTCCCAAAATAACTCCGTCATAATAATTGTATTCAAAAAACGGATTGATAAAAATCTGATTTTTCAACGGATTTTCTGCGTCTTGAAATAATCTGATTTGCAAAGGTTTGCCTAAAATTCCCTTTTTCAAACGTTTAAAATTGTTCCGGTTTTGTAATTCCGGAAAACGATTGAAGTAGTTGATGCCCACCCAATCCAAAGATAAACTGTCTTTGATGTTGATTGTGCTATCGTTTTTTATGGGATTTATCATTTGTCTATAAACGATTTTGTTGTTTTTTATCCCGATAATTTCCATAGGAATTTCCCCGTCGGTTTTGTTTATTATTTTCAATTGTAATGTGCTATCGTTTTTGTTGAGTTTTTTCAATTTATAATCATATTTTATTCTACTGTCCAAATAGGTCATCATCCAATGATTGTTTTTCAGATGAAAAATCATAGAAAAATCTTTGGGTAAAATTTCGTGAGTAACGGCTTGACGGTAGAATTTTTTCAGATTAAAATTGAATTTTTCGGGTTGTTGTTTGTCAAGCATATGCAGACCCAAACTCATTTTGGCGGGACTTGCCACATCCAAATTGAAATTTGCCAGTTTGTCCAACGAAGTGGTGAGTTTTTGGTCTTTGTTCATTCGTGCCATATACAAGTAATATCCCGGGTATTTGTCGAGTATTTTCAATTGTGAAAAATAATAATACCGTAAAAGTTTATATTTGCTGAATTTTCCTAATAAATTCAAATCGGGATAATGTTTTTTTAAGTAGGCAAACTCGGGATAATCGGCTATGGCAAAATACATCCAAGGATACTTTCTCTTATCGATTTGCATTTGGTTGGCATATTGAATTCCGATTTGATGTAATAAATTGAGTTCGTATCGTAATTCTTTTGAAAACGGATTGACAAAAGAAGGCATTTGACCGGCATCGTAAATGGGATTTTTTAAGAAATCGTTGGATGTGATGAGTATTTTATTTTCGGGATATTGTCCTAACAAATTTTCAAAAAACCTCAAAATTTTGTTGATATAAATTTGTTTGGTTTCGGCAGGAATGAGTTTTTGAGCAGGTAAAGTTATACTTAAATTTTTATAATGAAATTGTTCGTAATTTTTATCGGTAATCAATAAAATCGGTTGCTTGGCTTGTTTTGCTAGTAGCGTATTGTTTTTTATAGATAAGTTTGCATACACTTTTTTTTCGGCAGGAATATTTTTCAGTTCAATATAAATTTTTCGAAAAAAATCGGGTTTATCGTCCAGATTGAGATTGGAATATTTTTGTGTAGGATAGGGAAGTGGTATCAAATAAAAATCTTTAAGTAGCATATTTTGATTTTTGTCTGTTCCGATACCCGTGAATTTCTTATGTGGAAGTTTTATTTTATAATAAGCTTTAAAATCTAATGTATCTTTTTCCAAACCGGTTGATATCAGCGCCAAAATATCGGGATGATTATATAGAAAATCGGCGGGAATTTTTTTGTCGTTGATAAAAATACTGTCTATTAGCATAGCCGACAATTTGTTTTTTCCGGCAAAATGAAAGTTCATATCATAATTTTCCAAAAAACGTTTGGCAAGCGGTGTTTTTTTGTTTGAATAGGCATTGAGCCAAGCATAAAAAAAGATAGTATCCGATTTTTTTGGGGTTGGATTTATCAAAAGGGATTGTTGTGCTACTTTTATGGTATCACCCGATAGAAAATCAATTTTCAAGCTGTCCGATAAGCTTCTGATTTGTGCTTGTCCTACGGAAAAACCAAAGAAAGTAAGGAGTATAAATAAAAATTTATTGCTTGACAAATTTTAGAATTTTTTGACGATTATTTACTATTAACCGAACAAAATAAATCCCTTTTTTTATGTTTTGCAAATTTATCGGCTGATTTTTGAAATAATTGTGTTTATCGTAAACTTTTTTGCCACTGATATCAAATATTTCAATTTTTTCCAAAAAATCGAAATCGCCTGTTAGTGTCATATCCTTGTAGATGATATTTCCATTGCCAAATCTGACATTAATATTTTCAGCCAATTCGGGATTGGATAGGGTAGCAGTGGTTTCCAAAGTTAATACAACAGGCAAATGATCGCTCATATTGTATAAATGTTGGCGAAGTGTCATATCGTAAAATCCATCGCAAGAGCTATCATTGATGTTTTTATTGAAACAATTTCCGTTATTTCCGAAAGCTTTGTAAGAATTGTTTACATAATATAAGGTATTGGAAGTAAAAAAGTTTTCAGATAAAAAGATAAAATCAAAACG
>JALSTJ010000126.1 GCA_026983815.1 Flavobacteriales bacterium | reverse complement strand
ATTACACCCATCATAACGATTACCATCTTGTGCCACAACTTAAAGGAAAATCAGTAGAGGAAGCTACAAGTATTTTAAATGATAGAAAAATGAAATTGGTAATTATTGATACCATGGAATATAATCCCGATTACCCGAAATTTTCTGTTGTTGAACAAAATCCTCATCAAGGCGATAAAGTCAAATTGGGTAGAAAAATTTATGTAAAAATAAATAGTGGAAAATATAGTCAAATTCCTTTTCCTAATATTTTGGGTAAAACACAACGTCAGGCACAAAGTATTTTGTCGGCAACCGGTTTAAAAATTGGAAAAATAAGTAAGAGACCCTATTTTGCAGAAGTGGTTTTGAGAGCTATTCATAAAAAAGACACACTTAAACCCGGAATGAAAATTCCGAAAAATTCCAAAATCAATCTTATTATAGGTGATGGAAAAGCTCCTGTCGAAAATACAAATGAAGTTCCTGATAATACAAATGTAAATAATCAAACGGATAATCAAATACAAAATACGATAGATAATGTCCTCGGAAATTAACCCGGAAGAAGATAAACTTTTTGAACATTTTAACTTCAATGTTCCTGCCGGACAATCGCCTATCAGGATTGATAGATACTTGACTGATAAAATAGAAAATTTGACCCGCAATAGAATACAAAATGTAGCAAAAGCCGGAGGAGTATTGGTCAATGAAAAACCGGTTAAATCCAATTATAAAGTAAAACCTAACGACGAAATTAAAATTGTTTTGCCTTATGCTCCTTATGAAAATCTTTTGATTCCGGAGAATATCCCTTTGAATATAGTTTATGAAGATGAAGATCTGGTTATAGTAAACAAACCTTCGGGAATGGTAGTTCATCCCGGACATGGAAACTACTCAGGAACATTATTAAACGCATTGATTTATCACTTTGAAAATTTGCCGGAGAATTCTGATAACCGTCCCGGGCTGGTTCACCGGATAGATAAAGATACTACGGGTTTGTTGGTCGTTGCGAAAAATGAAATGGCTCTAACCAAACTTGCCAAACAATTTGCCGATAAAACTTCAACACGTAAATATATAGCTTTGGTATGGGGAGATTTGTCGGAGGATGAAGGCACCATCGAAGGAAATCTTGGAAGAAATCCCAAAAATCGTTTACAAATGATAGTTTTTCCGGAAGGGGAACAGGGAAAACATGCGGTTACGCATTATAAAGTTTTGGAAAGATTCGGATATGTTACATTAGTAGAGTTGCAATTGGAAACCGGTAGAACCCATCAAATACGGGCGCATATGAAATATATCGGGCATCCCTTGTTTAATGATGCACGATATGGTGGAGACAAGATTCTTAAAGGCACAACTTTTACCAAGTATAAACAATTTGTAGAAAATACTTTTAAAGTTTTACCTCGTCAAGCATTACACGCCAAAACATTAGGTTTTGAACATCCACGAACAGGAAAAATAATAGAATTTGATTCGGAAATTCCCGACGATATGCAACAAGCTATTGAACGTTGGAGAAATTATGCAAAGCATCGTAAAGAATAAATGCTAAAAACCTACTTCCTCTTCCGCTTTTTGATATTTAGGAGATAAATTTTCCAACATATCTTTTACCAAACTTTCCAAATCGAATTTGTGATGCCAATGCCAATCTTTAAAAGCATAATTGTCATTAATGCTTTCGGGCCAGGAATTGGCTATATCTTGACGAAAATCCGGTTGATAATCAATACTAAATTCGGGAATATGTTTTTGAATTTCTTTGGCAAGTTCTTCGGGTGTAAAACTGATACCGGCAATATTATACGCATGTTTGATTCTCAAATTCTTTGAGTCGGTTTCCATGATTTTGATAGTAGCATTAATTGCATCGGGCATATACATCATCGGGAGTCGTGTATTGGGAGATAAGAATGAAGTATAATGTCCGTTTTTCAAAGCTTCGTGAAAAATTTCAACGGCATAATCAGTTGTTCCACCGCCGGGAAGTGTTTTCCAGCTGATAATTCCCGGATAACGCACGCTTCTAACATCCACACCGAAATGTTGGTTGTAATATTCTATCCATCGTTCACCTGCAAGTTTGCTTATACCGTAAACGGTATTCGGATCCATAATGGTAAATTGAGGGGTGTTTATCCGTGGAGTATGCGGTCCGAAAACAGCAATGGAACTGGGCCAAAATAGTTTTTTATAAAATCCTTTTTTTGCAATTTCCAAAGCATTGAAAAGTATTTTCATATTGATGTCCCAAGCTTTATTAGGAATGGTTTCGGCTTTGGCAGAAAGGATAGCAGCCATTAAATATATTTCGTCAATATTGTTTTTTTGAACAAGTTTTTCAAAAGCAGTATAATCCGTAGCATCTAATAATTCAAAATTTTCATCTTTATTTTTTGGTAAAACTATATCCGAAGCTATTACCGCTTTTTCTCCATTTATTTCTCGTAATTTTTGAACCAAATCGGTGCCAATCTGTCCGTTAGCTCCTACAATCAGAATTTTTTTCATTTCCCATCCGTTTATAGAAACAAATATATAATTTTTGAAATAATTATTTATTAAATTTGTCATAAAATAATTATAATCTTACAACAAATTTTATTGATGTATATTTACAATATAACTTTTCATATAGCTTCCGAAATTGAAGACAAATGGCTTAAATTTTTAAAAGAACAATTTATACCGCAGATGCTTTCGTCAGGTATATTGTATTCCGCTTTGACTTCCAAAGTGATAACAAATGACAACACCGGCAATTCGTATTCCGTGCAATTTAAAACAACTGATAAAAATACTTTAAATAAATTTTTAGAAGAGGAATTTGAACCGATAATTGAACAAATTAACCGTAAATTTGCTCCAAAAATGGTTTTTTTTGCAACGGAATTGGATGTTTTGGACGAAACAATTAATAAAAATGCCAATGAATGAAAATTTAAAACAACTTTTGGATCAGAAGTATTATGAATATAGTCGTTCGGATTTTATTGCAGAAGATCCTATACAAATACCCAAAATGTTTTCCGTTAAAGAAGATATTGAAATTGCCGGTTTTTTAAGTGCTTCCATT
>JALSTJ010000125.1 GCA_026983815.1 Flavobacteriales bacterium | reverse complement strand
CCATCCGTCCTGCCCTGCAAATTATAAAAACCAAACCGGATGCAAAATTGGTTTCATCGGTATTTTTTATGTGTTTACCCGACAGGGTTTCCGCTTTTGCCGATTGTGCTATCAATCCCAATCCAAATGCCGAAGAATTAGCCGAAATAGCTATTCAATCCGCTGATTCCTCTAAAAAATTCGGTATTCAGCCCAAAGTGGCTATGTTGTCTTACTCGTCAGGGAGTTCGGGTAAGGGAGAAGATGTGGAAAAAGTCAAAAAAGCTACCGAAATTGTTAAAACCAAACGCCCCGATATTTTAGTAGAAGGTCCCATACAATATGATGCTGCGGTTGATCCCGAAGTCGGACAAAAAAAATTGCCCGGTTCTCCCGTTGCAGGACAAGCCAGTGTGCTTATTTTCCCCGATTTGAATACGGGAAACAATACCTACAAAGCCGTCCAAAGAGAAACCGGTGCTTTGGCTATCGGTCCTATGCTTCAAGGATTGAATAAGCCCGTAAACGATTTAAGTCGCGGATGCACGGTGGATGATGTTTATAATACCATTTTATTAACGGCTATACAAGCGCAGGAGAAATAATTATAATGGTTAATGGTTAATACTTTATGATAAATTTGATTATGTAAAATCGGTGCATCCTTTACATCTTTGCGTTTCTTTGCGTCTTTGCGGTTTAATAATTATTACGGGTTATAAATTACTAATCCTTAATAAAAAAAATATTGCTATTTTTACTTTATGAAAGCATCTTTTAAAAAATATACTTTGAATTTTAAGCGTCCTGCCGGAACTTCACGCGGGATTTTATATACCAAAGAAACTTATTTTATTTTTTTATCCGAAAACGGAAAAACCGGTATCGGTGAAGCGGCTCTTTTCAAAGGTTTAAGCTATGATGATATACCGGAATACGAAAACCGTTTACAATGGCTCATCAACAATATTCAACTGCCAAAAGAAAAAATTTTGGAAAAACTCAAAGATTTTCCTTCGATAATTTTCGGTTGGGAACAAGCGTTTTTATCATTAAAAGCCAAAAATCAGTTTATTTTATTTCCTACTGAATTTACACAAGGAGAGAAAGGAATTCCCATCAACGGATTGATATGGATGGGAGATAAAAAATTTATGTTTGAACAAATCAAACAAAAACTTTCGGAAGGATTTCAAGTGATAAAACTCAAAATCGGAGCTATTGATTTTCAAGACGAATTGGATTTACTCCGATATATCCGTTCGCAATTCTCTCCGCAAGAAATCGAATTAAGATTGGATGCCAATGGCGCTTTTGAGCCCAAAAATGCTTTGGACAAACTAAAACGTTTGTCTGCTTTTCAAATTCATTCGATTGAACAACCGATTAAACCCCGGCAGTTTGAAGAATTGTATAATTTGTGCAGGAAATCTCCTATTCCTATTGCCTTGGATGAAGAGCTGATTGGCTATAATCATAGTTTTGATAAAGTCAGGTTCTTGAAACAAATCCAGCCACAATATATCATTCTAAAACCTGCTTTACACGGTGGTTTCATCGGAACGGATAGCTGGATTGATGCTGCCGAAAAAACAAATACCGGCTGGTGGATTACTTCGGCTTTGGAAAGTAATATCGGGCTGAATGCCATTGCACAATTTACCGCCGATAAAAAACCCACACTACTCCAAGGATTGGGCACCGGAAGTTTGTTTACCAATAATTTTAATAGCCCGTTAAGTATCAAAAACGGAGAATTGATTTATCAACCGGATAGACAATGGAATATGGATAATTTAATGTAGTATGCTTGAACTGACATAGCGTAATTTACAACGCCCTGTCACATCGAGTGATTTTTATGAGTAAGCGAATAAAAATTGTATCGAGATGACATCGAGTGATTTTTCGAGTGAGCGAGAAAAATCATATCAAGATGCTTCGTTATTAGAGAGTTCTCGATACATTTTTGCTTCCTACTGTCAGCAAAAACACTCGAACTGACAAGGTTCTCGATACATTTTTGCTTCCTACCGTCAGCAAAAATACTCGAACTGACAAGGTTCTCGATACATTTTTGCTTCCTACCGTCAGCAAAAACACTCGAACTGACAAAGCATAAATTTACAACGCCCTGTCACATCGAGTGATTTATGAGTGAGCGAATAAAAATTGTATCGAGATGACATCGAGTGATTTTTATGAGTAAGCGAATAAAAATTGTATCGAGATGACATCGAGCGTTTCATCTATTAAAGAAAGAATGTATTGAAATGTTTTTAATATCCAATCAAAGAGTTAAGATTATTCAATTTATCCAAAATTTCAGTAGCTTTTCCTTGCAAAAAAATATCGGTGATTTTACCGGTATATTCGCTGGATTCGGTATTGATTTCTATGATAATTGCACCGTTTTTCTTGGCTTCATAAGGCAATAAGGATGCCGGCATTATAATTCCGGTAGTCCCGATAACCAAATACACATCGGCAGCCAACGTATGAAAAACGGATTGTTCATAAGCATTGGGCGGAATAGGTTCACCGAAAAACACAAAATCTGGTTTGAGCAAACCACCACATTTGGGACAAATAACGGGATTTTGCTCAAAATCAATGGAATTTACAGAAAATTTTTCTCCACAATTCATACAAACCAAATCACGCGTATTGCCGTGAAACTCAATTACATTTTTATTACCTGCTTTTTGATGTAAATTGTCAATGTTTTGTGTAATAATCGCCTTTAAAATCCCATCCCGTTCCCATTGTCCCAAAATTTTATGGGCTTTATTGGGCTGTGCTTTATCAATAATTTCGTAAAACATTTCCTTAATCAAAGGATAAGCTTTTTCGGGATTGGATTTGAAATAATCAATATCCAAAATAATCGGATTATATTTGTCCCAAATTCCACCTTTACCCCTAAAAGTAGGTATTCCACTCTCGGCTGATATTCCGGCGCCGGTAAAAACCGTGAGATGTTTGGCGTTTTTTATCAAACGTGCTGCTGAATTAAAATCATTTTTTTTCATTCAAAGAATAGGTATTTAATGAATCAAATTTTATCTTTTTTTGTTCGATTAGAAAATCTATATGTTTATCAATATTTATGCTAAAATGT
>JALSTJ010000124.1 GCA_026983815.1 Flavobacteriales bacterium | reverse complement strand
ACGCAGCCGCCGGAGCAATTTTGGACCAATTGATGATATCCAAACATTTGAAAAAAACAGGCGAACATTGGGAAGAAGATTGGATTTTAAGTGCAGCCATTCTTACGAAAGTATGGATTGATATTTTTATCGGAATTTGGTCTTTCATCTTGGCTTACGTATGGATAAAAAAAGTGGATAGCAGCCATATCAAAGAAAAAATACCATTGTCGGAAATTTGGTTTCGCCTACCGAAATTCGTAATGGCTTATATCTTTGTTTGGTTGATTTATTTGGGAATTATGTATTTCTTTCCCGATATTGTGGGAGCAGCCAAAAGCGGTGCGCATATAGCCCAAGGACCTTACAGAAAATTATTGTTTATGCTTACTTTTTTAAGCATTGGAATAATAACAGATTTTAGCAAATTGAAAGGAATGGGAAAATTAGCGATTTTATATGCCGTCGCTTTGTTTGCCGTTATTGCTCCCATAGCATATTTTGTAGCATATTTGTTCCACCACGGAATGATGCCGCCTGTTATAGCCAAATAACCAAAATCAATTATATTTATTTTTTTAGTTTATAATTTATTGTTTATCAGTAAGTTAATCTATTACAGAAAAATATATTTGTCTTTTACTTTGACAAGTAAAGAAAGATTTTTTACAAAAACAAATAATCCTTACTTTTGTATGCACAAAAATAGAAATCAAAGAATGAATATAGAAAAGAAAATACAAAAGGGTGTCCAAAAAGCAATAAAGGAGTTGTATAATTTGGAAATTGATCATCCCGAATTGCAAACTACCAAAAAAGATTTTGAAGGTGATATTACTTTGGTTGTTTTCCCTTATGTCAAACAATTACGAAAAAATCCAAAAGAAATTGCCGAAAATATTGGAAATTATCTAACCAAAGAAATTGCCGAAATAATAGATTTTAATGTTGTGGGTGGTTTTTTAAATTTAGTAATTAGTCCGGAATATTATAAAAATTTCCTGAAAAAAATCTATTCAAATGAGCAATTTGGTTTTATTCCGGTAGAGACATCCAAAAAATCTTTAATGGTAGAATATTCCTCACCAAATACCAACAAACCTTTGCATTTAGGACATATCCGAAATAATTTATTAGGACACAGCATTAGCGAAATTTATAAAGCTACTGGAAAACCGGTAATCAAAACGCAAATTATCAACGATAGAGGTATTCATATTTGCAAATCTATGTTGGCTTGGCAAAAGTTTGGAAATGGTGAAACACCTGAAAGCTCCGGCTTAAAAGGAGACAAATTGGCTGGAAAATATTATGTTTTATTTGATAAAGAATATAAAAAACAGATTCAAGTCTTAATTGAAAAAGGAAAGACTGAGGAAGAAGCAAAAAAACAAGCACCAATTTTGTTGGAAGCTCAAGAAATGCTTAGAAAATGGGAAGCAAAAGACCCCGAAGTAATGGAACTTTGGAAAAAAATGAATGGCTGGGTTTACAAAGGTTTTGATGAAACTTATAAAAATTTGGGTGTAAATTTTGATAAAAATTATTACGAAAGTGAAACTTACTTACTAGGAAAACAAATAGTGGAAGAAGGACTATCCAAAGGCATTTTCTTTAGAAAAGAAGATGGTTCGGTTTGGGTAGATTTATCCGACGAAGGTTTGGACGAGAAATTGTTATTGCGTAGCGATGGAACCTCGGTTTATATCACGCAAGACATTGGAACAGCCATCAAACGCTTTCAAGATTTCGATATTGATAGTCATATTTATGTGGTTGGCAATGAGCAAGATTACCATTTCAAAGTATTATTTACTATTCTGAAAAAATTAGGATACGATTGGGCAAACCGCTTATATCATTTGTCTTACGGGATGGTGGAATTACCCCACGGAAAAATGAAATCGCGTGAAGGAACCGTTGTTGATGCTGACGATTTAATGCAAGAAATGACCGACACGGCAAGAGATATTTCAAAAGAATTGGGAAAACTTGAGGGTTATTCTGAAGATGAAAAAGAACGCTTGTTTAAAATTATCGGTTTGGGCGCTTTAAAATATTTTATTTTGAAAGTAGATCCCAAAAGAACCATATTGTTCGATCCAAAAAAATCTATTGATTTTCAAGGAAACACAGGCCCTTTTATTCAATATACCTATGCGCGTATTCAGTCTATTTTACGTAAGGCGGGTGAACCAAAGAATTTAAATTTTGACAAGGTTGAATTACAAGATAAAGAAAAAGAAATTATTAAATTCATATCACAATTTCCCGAAATCATTCAAGTGGCTGCTTTACAACAAAATCCGGGTATTATAGCCAATTATGTATATGATTTGGTTAAGCTTTACAATTCGTTTTATCAAAGTATTCCCATTTTGGCTACTTCTGACGAAGAAGAAAAAAAATTCAGAATTGCTCTTTCAAAAAAAACCGGCGATACAATAAAAAACAGTTTTCAACTGTTAGGAATAGAAGTGCCGGAAAGAATGTAAAATTATTTTTATGAAAATTCAATTTTTAATATTATTATTGACCCTTGCCATGTCAGGCAGTTGTCAAAATCAAAATCAAAAGAAAATGGATAAGAAACCACAAATAAAAATCAATAAATCCGACGAAGAATGGGAAAAAATTCTCACCCCACAACAATTTTATATTTTGCGTAAAAAGGGAACCGATTTGCCTGGAACAGGAAAATATACTTATCATTTTGAAGATGGTGTTTATCGTTGTGCCGCTTGTGGCGCACCTCTTTTCTATTCGGATAATAAATACGAAAGTCATTGTGGCTGGCCCTCATTTGATAATGCGATTGAAGGAGCAATTATTTATCAACCGGATTACAGTCATAATATGATACGCACCGAAATTATTTGTGCCAATTGTGGCGGGCATCTCGGACATATTTTTGATGACGGACCCAAAGAAACTACCGGAAAACGTTATTGTGTTAATTCAACATCTATTGAATTTGAACCCAAAAATAAAAAATAGCACTTTCGAAATCAATAAATTTTCCATTATTATTCCGGTTTTCAATAGACCGGAAGAAGTTAGAGAATTACTGCAAAGTTTAACCGGACAAACCCAAAAAAATTTTGAAGTAATCATCATTGAAGACGGATCAAAAGATAAATCTGATAAAATTATTGAAGAGTTCGACAATCAGTTGGATATTCAATATTTATATAAAAAAAATTCGGGTCCCGGACCAAGCAGAAATTTTGGAATGAAACATGCCAAAGGAGATTTTTTTATCATTTTGGATTCTGATGTTATCTTGCCTTCCGCATATATAAAAACTGTAGAAGAATATCTAAAAAAGAATCCCGTTGATGCCTATGGAGGACCTGATGCGGCACATCCGGACTTTACAGCTTTACAAAAAGCCATTGATTTTGCCATGACTTCATTTTTGACAACCGGTGGCATTCGAGGAAAAGCAGAAAAATTAGAAAAATTTCGTCCCAGAAGTTTCAATATGGGAATTTCAAAAAAGGTTTTTCAAAAAACCGGTGGCTTTTCCAATATGCGATTCGGCGAAGATATGGATTTGAGTATTCGCATAATAACAGATGGTTTTCAAACAGCATTAATCAAAGAAGCATTTGTTTACCATAAACGCAGAAACACCTTAAAGCAATTTTTTAAACAAATTTTCAATTCGGGAATTGCCAGAATTCATCTTTATCAAAAACATCCAAAATCCTTAAAAATCGTTCATTTTTTTCCATTATTGTTTATTCTGGGTCTAATCAGTTCATTGATTTTACTTATCTTTTCTATACCCTATGTATTTTGGATATACATTCTATATTTTCTATTGATTTTTATATTTTCAAGTATTCAATACCGTTCAATAAAAACAGGATTGATATCAGTTTTGACAAGTTTGGAAATGTTATGGGCATATGCAAGTGGATTTTTATACGGAATTTGGAAAATTTTCATCCGTAAACAAAAGAAATTTCATAAATTTGAAAAGAATTTTTATGAATAATACAGATGAAAAAAATCTTGATAATCAATGGTCCCAATCTGAATTTATTGGGAAAACGACAACCTGAAATTTATGGAAACTTATCCTTTGAAAGTTTTTTTAAAGAATTAATCTCCAAATTTTCAGAATATCAAATCGATTATTATCAAACCAATCACGAAGGAGATATTATTGACAAATTGCAAGAAGCAGACACAATATATGATGCCGTAATTATAAATCCTGCTGGTTATACCCATACATCCATAGCCATTGGAGATACTATTTTGGCTATGCAAATTCCGGTGGTGGAAGTTCACATTTCGGATATTTCCAAACGTGAAAATTTCCGTCGTTATTCTTATATATCGGATTATGTTGTTCATCGAATCATGGGAAAAGGTTTGGATGGATATGAAATGGCTGTTCATTATCTTATTGAAAATTATTAATTGATGAAAAATCTTATTTTCATCCGACACGGCAAAGCCACACACGAGCCAATGCCCGATATCGATAGATATTTAACAGAAAAAGGCATTCGCAGGACAAGAAAACATGCAAATTTGCTAAAAACTCACAATATTTATCCTGATTTAATAATTACAAGCCCGGCTCAACGAGCTTATCAAACCGCAGAAATTGTTGCAGATATTTATAAATATCCTTTGGATAAAATCCTTATAAATAAAAAATTTTATTTTGAACCCAAAGAATTTGTATATAACGAAATACTTTCGTTCCCAAATAAAAAAAATACAATATTTATTGTAGGACACAATCCCATTTGGACTGAAATGGCTGATGCATTTTCTAATCAAGGTATAATGCATCTACGCACCAGTGGAATCATAGGCATTGCTTTTGATACGGATGATTGGACTGATATTGAAATCGCCGTCAAAAAAGATTTAATTTTAATCAATTGATTTTTTACCAGATAGTCAAAATTGATTTGTATTCTTGATAAAATTCTTTGGACAACAAACGAAGCATGGTATAAGAAGGAACAGCTATTATCATACCTACTACGCCAAATAAGGTGCCGGAAATCATAATTACCAAGAAAATTTCCAAAGGATGTGCTTTAACACTTTTGGAAAATATCAAAGGTTGATCTACAAACGCATCCCACATTTGTATCAAGATGTACCCAATGCTGATATTACGAACAAGATGAAGCATCTGCATAGATTCCACATGATTTATGGAAGAAGTTAAAGACAAACTTACCATCAAAACCCAACCGGCAATCGGACCGATGTATGGAACCAAATTGAGAAGTGCAGCAAAAAGAGCAATAAGCGTGGCATTTTCTACTGCAAAAATATTTAATAAAATAGTATAAAAGGTAAAAAGAATGGTTATTTGAATAACCAATCCCAAAAAATAACGAGATAAAATATTTTTGATATGATCAATCAATCTCATGTATTTTTCTTTATCGTCATCAGGGATAAACTTGAAAACAAAATCGGATGTAAGATTACTGTCCTTCAACATAAAAAAGGTAATAAAACTCACCGCAAAAAATCCAATGGTAATATTTCCTAAAATACTCAATAGGCTATTGACCATTTGAGGGACAATAGTTAAATTTATTTTGGATAAAATTTTACTCAAAGAAAAATCATCAAAAATTTTGATATGTTTTGCTTGCAAATAGATATTGATATTATCCAAGATATGTTGCATTTTTATTTGAAATTGGTCAAAATCAAGTAAAGACAAATTCTTGCCTTGCTGATATATCATCGGAATAAAACCTGAAAGCAAAAGAACGAATATCAATACAAAAATCAGTAGTGTAATTCCGGCTGCCAAGCCATCTTTAAACTTAAAGCGTTTGATAAGAAAACGTTTCAAAGGTCGTCCCATCAGTGAAACTACAAAAGCTATAATCAAATAAACAATAATGATTTTTATTTTATACAAAAACCACAGCAATAATAATAAACTAAACAATGAAAACACTGCTTTAACAATACCTTTGGCAATAATATTCGAATCTTTTTCTTGCATATTCTTGTTATCGATACAAATTTACATTTTATTTTTTAAATCATTTATCATTTTTACAAGACCCTTAATAGCATATCTTTGTAAAATCAAAATCTAAAATATTATCAATGAAAATACTTGTATTAAATTCCGGAAGTTCATCCTTAAAATTTCAATTGTTTGATATGCCCTCTGAAAAGGTTTTAACTAAAGGTTTGGTAGAAAGAATTGGTGAAAAACAAGGAAATTTCAAAGCGGGAAATGCCATCATAGAAAAACCCATAGCCAATCATCATGAAGCCATGCAATTGATTACCAATTATCTTTTGGACAGAAAAAATCAATTAATACAATCCAAAGACGAAATAAAAATTATAGGACACCGAGTAGTTCACGGAGGAAATAGATTTGTGCAACCTGTGGTAATTTCCGAAGAAGTAAAAGACAAAATCAAAGAATTGTTTCCTTTGGCTCCTTTGCATAATCCGGCAAATTTAACAGGAATTGAAACGGCAGAAAAAATATTTCCCAATGCCATACAAATCGGAATTTTTGATACGGCTTTTCATCAAAGTATTCCTATAGAAAACCATAAATATGCCATTCCCGAAAAATTTTATAAACAAGGTATCAGGAAATATGGTTTTCATGGAATCAGTCATAAATATGTATCCGAACAAGCTCTAAAAAAAGATAAAAATAACAAAAAAATCATTACGTTACATCTGGGAAATGGTGCCAGTGCAACAGCAG
Organism: Flavobacteriales bacterium; assembly: GCA_026983815.1. Classification (GTDB taxonomy): domain Bacteria; phylum Bacteroidota; class Bacteroidia; order Flavobacteriales; family Flavobacteriaceae; genus JALSPZ01. The sequence goes on along the minus strand of JALSTJ010000124.1, from coordinate 7,595 downwards.
TAGTAAATGGCAAAAGTTTTGATACGTCTATGGGTTTTGGGCCAATGAACGGTCTAATTATGGGAACCAGAAGTGGCGATATTGATCAATCTATTATTTTTTATTTGGCTGAACAAAAAAATTATCCTTTAAGCGAAATAAAAAATATTTTAAATAAAAAAAGCGGAATGACAGCACTGGCAGGCAATAATGATTTGCGGGATATTGAACAACGTGCCAAACATGATGATATCCAAGCACAAACTGCACTTAAAATGTATGCAAATGCCATTAAAAAATACATTGGAGATTTCACTGCCAAGATGAATGGATTGGATGCATTGATATTTACAGCGGGGATTGGCGAAAACTCAACTATCATAAGAAAGCTTACTACTGTAAACATGGATTTTTTAGGAATAGTTATAGATGAAGAAAAAAATCAAAATCCGAATGAATTCGATGGAGAAATTCAAGCATCAGACTCAAAAATAAAAATATATGTAATACCAACCAATGAAGAATTGGAAATTGCCAAACAGGCTTTTGAATTATATCAAAACAATATTTAAATATTGAAAAACATCAAAAAAAAATGCGGCGTCCTTGATTCCAAGGGCGCCGCATAATTAACCAAAATAACTCAACTATGAAAAAAAACTCTCACTAGCTAATGTTCAAATAACGTGCCAAACTCAAATAATATTATGAAACAAAGTCTTAATGTTTCGTTAAATTTTTAATAATCATAGTTTTATGATCATTATTACAAATTTTATACCAAATAAATTTTTCTTATTTCATATAAATCCTTATAAAATAAAATTATGTTAAAAAAACCTTGTATATTCCATCATAAGTGTATTTTTGTATAAAATTAAAAGTAAATGAATTTTATCAAAAAAATATATCAACAAATCATCTCAATGAAAAGTATGGTGGTGCTTATGATCATTTTTGCCACTTCCATGGCAATTGCCACTTTTGTAGAAAATGATTTTGGCACAGCCACTGCCAGAACTCTGATTTATAATTCCTGGTGGTTTGAGCTAATTATGATATTATTGGCAATAAATCTTATAGGCAATATCATTCGATATAGACTTTACCGAAAAGAAAAATGGGCAGTTTTTCTTTTTCATATTGCATTTTTGATTATATTGATTGGCGCAGGTATTACCCGTTATATCAGCTATGAAGGAATGATGCCCATTCGTGAAGGAGAAACCTCAGACCAATTCATGACTGAAAAAACATATTTACAAATTCACGTAGATGACGGACAAGACCAATTTGACCCACCTATCAAAAAAGAATTGGCACTTTCGGCTATTGATGTTCCTTTTCTAACAGATAATCATTATGACTTGGAAGTGCGATTTAAGAATAAACCCATTGAAGTAAAAATCTTAAAATATATTCCAAACGCTACTGAAAAATTTATAGCAGATGGTAAAGAACCCAAACACTTAAAAATTGTAGTTTCCACCCCCAAAGGACGCAAAGATGTTTATCTCAAAGATGGACAACTATCCCTTCTTAATGACAAACGAATTAGTTTTAACAATGTGCAAGATGAAACCATTAATATTTTTGAAGAAAACGATACCTTGAAAATATTATCTCCATTTGCCGGAACTTATATGCGCATGAGTGATCAGAAAACTTTTGAAGTAAAACCCGATAGTGTGCAAACGTTTCATTTGCGTTCGCTTTATCGCTTTGAAAATACTTCTTTTGTTGTCCCTGAAAAACCGGTAAGAGGAAAAACAATTTATACTACCGGAAATAAAAATATGAATCCGCTGGACTTATTGCTTATCAAAGTAAAATCAGGTAAAGAAGAAAAAACGGTAGCAATTCATGGAGGACAATACGCCCCCGACCTACCTAAATTTTTTAGGATAAACGGATTAAATTTTCGATTAAAATTCGGTCCTGATCTAAAAAAATTACCTTTTCAAATAAAATTAAGAGATTTTCAATTGGAAAAATATCCCGGTTCCAATATGCCTAAATCTTACGCAAGTGAAATTACAGTCATAGAACCCAAAAAATCCTTTGATTATAGAATTTTCATGAATCATCCATTGGAATACAAAGGATACAGGTTTTATCAATCCTCCTATACCATAACTCCACAATATGAAGAAACTCAACTATCAGTCAATCATGATTTTTGGGGAACTTGGATTACTTATACAGGATATGCACTTCTGTATTTTGGGCTTTTAATGATATTTTTTATTAAAGGAACACGTTTTGATCAGCTTAAAAAATTACTTAAACAAAACAGAAAAAAATCTGCAAGTTTATCCATATTATTCTTATTGATTTTCTCTCAAAACCTTCATGCACAAAATCAACATCAAGAACTTCAAATCGATTCTTTGATTATCAAAACAATTGCACCTGCCACGCAAGCAGAAAAGTTCGGTCATTTAGTCATTCAAGATTATGGTGGCAGGATGAAACCAGTTAACACCTATGCTTCAGAATTATTAAGAAAACTAACCAAACACGATACATATACCTTGAAAGACGGCAAGCAAATTTCAGCTGACCAAATCTTAACAGGAATGATAAGCTACCCACAAGGTTGGTGGTATGTCCCAATAATCTACTTGGAACGAGGTGATGAATCGGTTAGAAACCTGATAGGTGTTGCAAAAAACACCAAATATGCTACACTTGCTGATTTCTTTGACCATAACACAGGCGATTACAAATTGGAAAAAAAATTGGAAGAAGCACAAAAAAAACGTATCAAAGGAAAATTTGATAATGATGTAATCAATATTACGGGAAGAGTTACACTTTTGATGAATACTTTGAATTACAAAAACCTACGTTTATTTCCCCTTCCAAATGACAAAGAACACAAATGGTATTCTTGGATTGATATTGCACAATTCAAATTTAATGATGATGATAAAAATTTTGCAGTAAATGCCATTCCTCTTTGGAGCAAAGAAATTTATAAAGCCAAACAAACCGGCGATTTCAAACTTACCAATGACATACTTCAAGCTATAGATAAATATCAACATAAATTCGGCAAAGAAGTTTATCCGAATGAAAACAAAATCAAATGGGAAATATTTTATAACAAATACGATGCATTTCGTAGTTTGTTTTGGCAATTCATGACACTTTCTTTATTCTTATTTATTTTGGGAATTTTAGAAATTTTCTATCGCAAAAAATGGCTAAAATATTCATATTGGCTGCTATATGGCATCAGTATTTTACTTACGCTGAAAATGATTTTCTTTTTGATTCTCCGCTGGTATATCAGTGGGCATGCGCCTTGGAGTAATGCTTATGAATCAATGATTTATGTTGCCTTTGCTACCATTATGGCAGGAATTTTATTGGGAAGAAAATCGGCGCTTACATTGGCTTCTACCCTATTTATCGGTTCTATGATGCTAATGATCGCCCATTGGAATTGGATGGATCCGCAAATAGAAAATATAAGACCTGTTTTGAATTCCTATTGGCTAGATATCCACGTTGCCATTATAGTAGCAAGTTATGGACCTTTTGCCGTAGGTATGATTTTAGGTTTGCTCAATCTTTCATTGATAGCATTTACTAATGAAAAAAACAAACAAAAACTAGAACTACGAATCAAAGAACTCACTTATATTACCGAAATGTCATTAACCATTGGATTGGTCATGCTGACCATTGGAAATTTTCTAGGCGGACAATGGGCAAACGAAAGTTGGGGACGCTATTGGGGCTGGGATCCCAAAGAAACTTGGGCTTTAATCAGCATTGTAGTGTATGCGCTGGTTATACATGCCCGTCTGGTTCCCGGACTGCGAGGTTTATTCACCTTTAACCTGTTGGCAGTTCTGAGTTTTGCTTCTATTTTGATGACCTATTTCGGTGTGAATTTTTATCTGGCAGGATTACATTCTTATGCAAAAGGAGAACCTCAAAAAACCCCCGTAATTATTTATTATGCTTTAGTAAGTATTGCGCTTATATCCAGTATAGCTTATTATAAATTTCATAAATATTATTCAACACAAAAATTGCAATAATATTTGTATTTTTGTAAAATAGAAGTAAATAGCTGATGAAAACTAACCCGGATTTGATAGAAATAAAAAGCATTTTAGAAAAACCGCAGAAAATAAGTATTGTTATCCATAAGAATCCGGATGGAGATGCAATGGGATCAGGTTTGGCACTTAAAAAATTTTTAGAAAAAAAAGGACATGAAGTTTGGCTGATCTCACCAAATACATTACCCGATTATTTAAAATGGTTACCCGGAAGTAAACAAATACTTATTTTTGACAAAGACAAAAAAAAAGTTAAACAAGCACTTGAACAATCTCAGATAATTTTTACTTTGGATTTTAATGATTTATCCAGAACCGGAGAAGATTTAGAAAACATATTGAATAATTTGAAAAATAAAATTTTTGTGATGATTGATCATCATTTGCATCCCAAAAATTATGCGCAATTTACTTTTTCCGATAGTAACAAATCTTCTACCTCGGAAATGATTTATGATTTTATTTCCGCTTTAAATGGAGCGCATGCAATAGATAAAGATATGGCAACCAATCTTTATACAGGAATTATGACTGATACAGGTTCATTTAAGTTTCCAGCTACCACTCCACATACCATGAAAGTTGCCGGAGAATTGATGAAAAAAGGTGCAGAGCATAATCAAATACAAATAAAGATTTACGATTCATTTACCCAAGATAAATTAGGATTACTGGGTGAAGCACTTAAAAGACTTCATTTTTTACCCGAATATAAAACTGCTTATATTGTATTGGATCAAAATGCTCTAAAAAAATATCATTATAAAAAAGGAGATACCGAAGGTTTTGTAAATTATGGTTTAGCTTTGAAAGATGCTATTTTTGCCGTATTGTTTACTGAAAATGAAGATGGAAGTGTAAGAATTTCTTTTCGTTCAAAAAATCATTTTCCCGCTAATGAATTTGCCCAAAAATATTTTAATGGGGGTGGACATCTCAATGCAGCCGGAGGTAGAACAAAAATGAATATAGAAGAAGCAGAGAAATATTTTCTAAAAGTTTTGCCAAAATTTTACCGCGAATATCAAATGAAAAACTCCAAAATTTATGACTAAAAAAATCTATTTCATATTATTACTTTTTTTAGGATTATTTGCTTGTAAAAACAATAAACAATCAGCGAGACAACCAGTTAATCATCAAGTGAATCATGTGGATATGCGTTCTGTAAATTACAACAAGGATTTAAACAAAAGAGAAGAACTGTATATTAAAAAAATGATAAAAAACGATAGCTTACATCAATATATTAATTCGGGACATGGTTTTTGGTATTACTATATCAAAAAAAATCCCACAACCGATAAATTTCCGCAAACACACGATTGGGTTACATTAAATTATGAACTTAGAGATTTAAGCAACAATATAATATACAGCAGTAAAGAAATTGGGAAAAAAAAGTATCACGTAGATCACGAAAATTATTTTAGAGGATTTCATAAAGCCGTTAAATTATTAAAAGAAGGAGAAGAAGCTATGTTTATATTCCCTTCCAATGCCGCTTACGGATATCATGGCGATGAAAAACGTATTGGACAAAATATTCCTTTGCAAATGAAGTTAAAAATCATAAAAATAGATCATAAAAAAAACAATAAAGAAAACATAAAAAAATAACCCATGAAAAAATTATTTTTATTAAGCAGTATTTTAGTTTTGAGTTTTATCTCATGTAAATCATCCAAATACAAAGATTTGGAACCCGGTTTATACGCAGATATTCAAACAAACAAAGGAGACATTTTGGTGCAATTAAGACCGGATAAAGCTCCGGTTACAGTTGCCAATTTTGTAACACTTGCAGAAGGAACCAATCCTTATGTTGATAGCAAATACAAAGGAAAACCATTTTATGATGGCTTGACTTTCCACAGAGTGGTTAGCAAAGCTACCGGTGCCAAAAGAGATTTTGTCATCCAAGGAGGAGATCCATTGGGAACAGGTCAAGGAGGTCCAGGATATCAATTTAAAAATGAAATTTCAGACCTCAAACATGTCAAAGGAGCTATTTCCATGGCTCGTGAAAATCGTCCCGATACCAATGGAAGTCAGTTCTTTATTACTTTGGATAAAACTCCTTTTTTAGATGGACAGTATAGTGTTTTTGGAAAAACTGTCAAAGGTTTTGATGTGGTTCAAAAAATACGTCCCAAAGATACTATCAAAAAGGTAGTGATTATAAGAAAAGGAAAAAAAGCCAAAGCTTTTGACGCAGTAAAAGTATTCAATGACTACATGAAAGAAAAAGTAGCTCAAGACAAAAAGAAAGCAGAAGCCAAAAAGAAAATCGCTGATGATTTTGCCGCAAAGAAAAAATTAGCAAAAAAAGATGATTCAGGTTTATTAATTTACACCATCAAAGAAGGAAAAGGAGCACAACCCAAAAGAGGAGAAACCGTGCAAGTGCATTATACAGGGTATTTAACCGACGGAACCAAATTTGATTCATCATACGACAGAGGACAACCTATCAAATTCAAGGTTGGAACCGGAAGAGTTATCGCCGGTTGGGATAAAGGAATCATGAAAATGAAAGAAGGAGAAAAAGCTATATTATTCATTCCTTCGTATCTTGGATATGGACAAATGGGTGCTGGTGGTATTATCCCTCCCAATGCCGATTTGATTTTTGAAGTGGAATTGATAAAAGTTGGAAAATAATCATTGTATATTAAAAAAAAATGTTTTAATTTTATAACATATTTATAATTTATAAAAATTGGATGTTATGGAGCAAAAAATTAATTATCTAAGTGATTTGGAATTCAACTTGGATACTTGGAAAAGAGAACTTAAATTCCACCGAGACGAAATGGATACTTTTCAAGAAAAATTGGATGAAATCGCTTCGCGTAAAAATCTGGATCAAGAAGCAAATATTGCTTTGGAAAGTTTTCAAAATAAAATTTTAAGAGAAAGAAAAGTCATTTCCGATCTATTACATAAAATCAAGCAAAAAAGAATGAATATCAAAACTGCCGATTTAAATGAACCTGTAGATGGAAGACTTTATCGTGAACAAATTCCACTAAGGGATGAAATGAAAACATATATTCGTTTGCACTATGATTTAAAAGAAGAAATGATGAATTTCTTTACCCAATGGCTAGACTAAAATTTTTTTAAAATGATACATCATAAAGCCGCTCCAAACATAGCGGCTTTTTTATACCAAAACGAGATATAAATGATCCCATTCAATTCTTGGAATATTGAAATTAGAAAAAACAAAAGCTTATATTATCTGAAAAATTATTTAAGATACTATACTCCTCGCTTATTCTATCAATCGAAATTCAACCAAATACTCAATCGATTTGAAAAAAGAACAGATAAAAATTACATATTGGATCGAGTGGAATATTATAACAAATTACAAAACCCTTATGATTTGAGTCCACATGCTAAAAGTTTGGAATATTTCTATAAAAACCAACAAAAGAATGTTTACTTTTTTGATGCATGGGAATATCTGAGATTTTTTGATAAAAACAACAAAATTGATTATGCTTTTGGTGATGTAACACATATTCC
>JALSTJ010000123.1 GCA_026983815.1 Flavobacteriales bacterium | reverse complement strand
AAACATCCGGTCGGGAAATTGTTTTCTATCCAACCGTTCTTCCATTAAATCCGTTTCATGTTTCAACATTTTCAACAAACGCGGTTTGGTAACATACCTTCCGTCCGATTCTCTACCGTAAATTGCATCGCTAAACTCTTTGGCATAAGCAGACATAGCTTTGGCAACCGTTCCCGACGAAGCTCCCGCCCTAAAAAAATTACGAGCAGTCTCCTGCCCTGCTCCAATTTCTGAAAAAGTTCCGTATATATTTTCGTTTAGATTTATTTTAAGTGCCTTTTGCATGATTGAAGGCGCTGATTTTATCTCTTTATCTCCTTTTAATTTAATAGCCATATTAATTTTTTATGGTTTGCCGCAAAAATAAACAAATTTATTACTTGTTGCAGCTTAAATTTTCAAAAATTATTTTTTAAAAATTAATTTATTCCATTATTTTTAGCCATTATGATTTTCTATGGATTATACTTGCATTGGCTTGTGCCGTTGGCATAATCAATAAATCGTTGATATTGACATGTTTAGGTAAAGTTGTTGCAAAATAACAAACTTCCGCAATATCTTCGGGATGTAAAGGTTCATATCCTTCATAAACTTTTTTTGCCGCTTCTTTATTTCCCAGACGAACTATGGAAAATTCCGTTTCAACAGCCCCCGGAGCAATTTGAGTTACTCTAATTCCATAAGGCAACAAATCAATACGCATAGCTTTGGTCAAAGCATCAACCGCATGTTTGGTAGCACAATAGACATTCCCCTTCGGATAAACTTCTTTTCCGGCAATTGACCCAATATTAATAATGTGTCCTTTGCCGTTTTTTATCATCCATTGCATCACGATTTTTGATACATACAACAATCCCTTCACATTGGTATCAATCATTTGTTCCCAATTTTTCAATTTTCCATTTTGAATGCTATCCAATCCCGCAGCCAACCCCGCATTATTTACCAGCACATCAATACTTTGCCATTTTTTTGGCAGCGCCTTCAATGAAGCTTTTACTTGTTCAAAAATTCTAATATCAAACACCAAAATCTTAACCTTCACCCCTAATTTGTTCTCAATATCTTCTTTGATATTTTTCAAACGTTTTTTTCTTCTTCCCGTAAGGATAAGGTGATATCCGTTTTCAGCAAATTTATAAGCATTGGCTTTACCTATTCCACTGGTAGCTCCTGTAATCAAAGCAATTTTTTTCATAACATTTAATTTTTTTAATAATTTCTATTTAAAACATAATTTGGGCGTGTCCCTCCCCAAACCAGCCGCACAAGTCCACGGGTCGTGTTTTCCGCTCATAGTCCCGCCTTGAAAAATGCACAAAAATATTCAATATCCAAGAGCTTCCTGCGGTCGCTTTGTTTCTTGAATTTTTGTAGCATTTTCAAGTGCAGGAGCTACCGCTCCAACCACTCACGCGGGGCAATCCGCAATCGCCTTTTCCCATAAAAAATCTTTATTGTTAAACAAAAATAAACTTTTCCTAAAAATATTAGCTATAAAATTATCTTAAAAAATCAAAATTTTTAAAATGCCCTTATCCCTTCATTTTATAAACGCAAAGACAAAAGCGCGCAATGTTTTAGTAAAGCCACATCATTAAACATTCACCATAACTTCCCGCTCCCCACTTCCTGCACATTAACAATTTATAATAAGTTATTATATTAGCAAAAAAAAACAATGCACGATTACGGTTTTCTTTCCATTCTACCGCCTTTATTGGCTATTGTATTGGCTATCAGAACCAAACAAGTATATATCGCCTTACTTTTTGGTATTTTTATAAGTTGGATAATCATTGATCATGGAAATATTTTTCAAGGTTTTTACGATACCATTATGTCTTTGGTCAATGTTTTCAAAAGCGAAGGAAATACCAAAACCATCATGTTTAGTGCTTTGGTAGGCGGATTGATTATTTTAATTCAAAAATCCGGTGGTGTTCAAGGTTTTGTAGATTTATTGGACAAAAAATTGGGTGGTTTGTCAATTTCCGAAAATCCTCAAAATAGAAAAAAAGTGCAGTTTTTGGCTTGGCTAACAGGGGTTATAATTTTCGTAGAGACCAGTATTTCCTCTTTGACTGTCGGAACGGTTTTTCGTCCGGTTTTTGATAAGATGAAAATTTCACGAGAAAAATTGGCATATATTGCCGATAGTAGCTCTGCTCCTACTTCAATTCTTATACCTTTTAATGCTTGGGGAGCTTTTATTTTGGGTTTATTACTCACGCAAGGAATACAAGGGGGATTTAGCGTGTTGTTCAAAAGCATGATGTATAATTTCTATCCGTTTTTAGCTTTGATTTTGGTATTGATTGTAATATTTTTCGATTTTAATATCGGTCCAATGAAAAATGCGGAAATTCGTGTAGAAAAAGAAGGTAAATTATTAGATGATAATGCAAAACCTATGATTTCCGATGCGCTAACAAATGTTTCGCCTGTTGAAAATATTAAAACCAAAAGCATTAATATGATTATTCCCATATTGGTTATGGTGGGAATGATGCCCATAATTTTGATAATGGATGGCTGGAAAAAAGCCCAAACGATTTATCCGAAGTTTTCCATAAAAAAAATATTTACCGCTATTGAAAACGGTTCAGGTTCAACAGCTGTATTGTTTGCCGTCATCACAGCAATTTTAGTAGCAATGATACTCTATCGCACACAAAAAATAATGAAATTTACCGAAATGTTCGATTGGATTCTCAAAGGAATATCGGAAATGATGCCCTTGGCTTTACTTATGATGTTGGCATTTGCCATTAGCAGTGTTACCAAAGAATTGGAAACGGGAAATTATGTAGCCGGATTGGCAAAAGAACATATTTCGGCAGGATTTGTTCCGGTCATTATTTTTTTATTATCAGCTTTTATTGCATTTTCCACCGGAACTTCTTGGGGAACTTTCGCCATTATGATACCCATTGCAGTTCCTATGGCAGAGATTTTACACGTCAATCCGTATTTATCAATTGCTGCGGTTTTAAGCGGTGGAGTTTTTGGCGATCACAGCTCCCCCATTTCGGACACCACAATCATTTCATCCATGGCATCGGCTTCCGACCATATTGACCATGTAAAAACACAGCTGCCTTATGCATTACTTGCAGG
>JALSTJ010000122.1 GCA_026983815.1 Flavobacteriales bacterium | reverse complement strand
TTCTCTTACACACTCAATGATTCCCTTGGGTTCCTGCACAATGAAACTTAATGCGGCTTCGGAATTGTTTCCCATCACAAACCCCAAATGGGCAAATATACATCCTTTTGTTCCTGAAAATCAAGTAAAAGGATATAAGGAAGTCATTAAAAATTTAAGTAAATATTTAGTTGAAATTACCGGATTGGATGCAATTAGTTTACAACCCAATTCAGGAGCAGCCGGAGAATATGCCGGATTGATTGCGATTAGAGAATATCACAAGAGCAGGGGAGAAGAGCAAAGAAATATTGCCTTGATACCTGCATCTGCCCATGGAACCAATCCTGCATCGGCGGTGATGAGCGGACATAAAGTTGTAGTGGTAAAAACTACGGAAACAGGAAATATAGATGTGGAAGATTTAAGAGAAAAAGCAGAAAAATATAAGGATACGCTTTCGGTTTTTATGGTAACTTATCCTTCGACACATGGAGTTTTTGAATCAGCTATCAAAGAAATGACCGAGATTATTCATCACAATGGAGGACAAGTTTATATGGATGGTGCCAATATGAATGCACAAGTAGGATTGACCAGTCCGGGTATGATTGGTGCTGATGTTTGTCATTTGAATTTACACAAAACTTTTGCCATTCCACATGGCGGTGGAGGACCGGGAGTAGGTCCAATTGCCGTTAAAAAGCATCTATCCGAATTTTTACCTTCTCATCCGTTGATTGAAACCGGTGGAAAAAACGGAAAAGCGGTTGCGGCTGCTCCTTACGGTTCCATTTTGGTCAGTTTGATTTCATACGGATACATCAGAATGTCCGGCGCTGACGGATTGAAAAAAGCAACGGAATATGCCATTTTGAATGCTAATTATTTGGAGCAAATCTTATCACCTTATTATCCTACACTTTATAAAGGAGAAGCCGGAAGAGTTGCGCATGAATTTATTGCCGATTGCAGAGCTTTCAAGCAGAAAAATATCACGGTTATCGATATTGCCAAGCGTTTAATGGATTATGGTTATCATGCACCAACCGTTTCATTTCCCGTTCATGACACTTTGATGATTGAACCTACGGAAAGCGAAGGAAAAGCCGAGCTTGACCGTTTTGCTGATGCTATGATATCCATTTGGAATGAGATTCAAGAAATTCAAGCGGATCATGCGGACAATTTATTAAAGAATGCACCACATACACAAGAGATGCTCATTACTGATGTTTGGTTTCATAAATATAGCCGAAAAAGAGCCGCATTCCCATTGAAATACATTAATGAAAATAAAATATGGCCATCAGTAGCCCGTGTGGATGATGCTTATGGTGATAGAAATTTACATTGTACATGTGATCCTATTGAAACTTATGTTGAAGAAAAAAATGAATAAAATAATAAAATATGTATCAAAAGTTTAAATTTAATTTCTATTATGTATTAAATTTTTGTTACTATAAATAATTTATTTATTTTCGCAGCTTAATAAAATAACAAATTATGTCAAAAATTAAAGCCGAAATCATTGGTATCGGAAGTTATATTCCAAATAAAATTGTTCCAAATTCTTATTTCTTGGATTGGGAATTTTATGATGCCAAAGGAAAAATTGAAGGAAAATCCAATGAAGAAATCATAGAGAAATTTAAAGCCATTACAGGGATTGAAGAACGACGTTGGTTGGATGACGATATGGTAGCTTCGGATATGGCGGTAATTGCAGCAGAAAGAGCTTTGAAGGATTCCGGTATTGACCCGAACGATTTGGATTACATTATTGCTGCTACAAATTTTGGTGATGTGGAAAAAGGTAGTTATTTTTCGGATTTTATGCCTGCTGTTGCTTCCCGAATTAAAGACCGATTAAAAATTTCCAACCCCAAATCCATAGCTTTTGATGTAATTTTCGGTTGTCCCGGTTGGTTACAAGCTTTGATTATGTCTAATCAATTTATGAAAGCCGGAGATGCAAAATATGCAATGATTATTGGTGTTGAAGCACTTTCAAGAGTTATTGACCCTTATGATAGAGATGCAATGATTTTTGCCGATGGAGCAGGAGTAGTTATTGTCAAATTAAATACCGATGAAGAAGGAAGTGGTATTTTGTCTTACAAAACGGTTTCTCATGCACATCCTCAAGCGAGTTTATTATACAATGCCAAATCTTTTAACCCTGAACATAATCAAGAAGCGAGATTTATCAGGATGCTTGGACACAAAATTTATGAATATGCATTAACGGAAGTTCCGGCAGCTATGAAAGCCGCTTTGGATGAATCGGGTTATGAAATTGATGATATCAAAAAAATATTTATTCATCAAGCCAATGAAAAAATGGATGAGCAAATCGTAAGGCGTTTTTATAGATTATACAAAAAACAAATGCCCGAAAATATTATGCCTATGAGCATTAATAAGCTGGGAAACAGCTCGGTAGCTACTATTCCTACTTTGATGGATATGGTAAGAAAGGGAGAATTGGAAAATCATTCATTGGAAAAAGGCGACATCATTATGTTGGCATCAGTTGGTGCCGGAATGAATATCAATGCCGTTGTAATGAAATATTAATAAATTACTTTTTGGGTTTTGCAAAACCAAGAGAAAATCCGACAAAACCCATAGGTTTTTGATTTATTATTTGAAAAGCAAAGGCAGCCACTCCAACTTTTAAATCTATAACAAATTTTTGTTTGGGAAGAATATATTGATATCCTGCTGCAATATTAGGTGCCAAACCTACATCAGGATTATCTGTTGTAATGGCTAATAATTCAATTCCCGGTGAAAGATATAAACCATAAGGTGCTTTATCAAAAATATAGTAATTATAATTGAAACCAAAACCAAAAGCTGTGAAACCCAGTCCAACATCAGCTGTATATAGGAAAGAATGATGATTTACAGGTTTTTCAAAAGATAAACTCACTACACCATAATATACACTAACCAAATCAGCCTTAAAGACATTTTGTAAATCAGCTTTTGGGTTTGAAGTTTGGGCTTGTATGTGTAAACCCATGAATAAGATTACTAATAAAAATATTTTTTTCATACAAAATAAAGTTTAAAACAAAAACATGAAAATTTATTAAAAAAATTATATCTTTTTAACAAATTTAGTCAAAATTACAATCTGTT
>JALSTJ010000121.1 GCA_026983815.1 Flavobacteriales bacterium | reverse complement strand
CCAAAGTAAAAATTAACGGAAAAAGTGTTCATCCTGGATATGCCAAAAACAAAATGGTAAATTCCATGCTGATAGCTGCCGATTTTATCAAAGCATTCCCCGAAAATGAAACGCCTCAAACCACCGAAGGTTATGAGGGTTTTTATCATTTGCACAATATGAAAGGAGATGTTGAACTTACGGAGTTGGAATATATTATTCGTGACCATGACAGGGAAAAATTTGAAGCACGTAAAAAATTTTTTGAAAAAGTAGCGGATGATTTTAATAAGAAATATGGTAAAGGAACAGTCGAGGTGGAATTAAAGGATCAATATTATAATATGCGAGAAAAAATTGAACCTGTAAAACATGTTGTGGATATTGTAGAAGAAGCTATGTTGGATTTGGATATTAAACCGAATATAAAAGCCATCCGCGGAGGTACCGATGGTGCACAACTTTCTTTTAAAGGTTTACCTTGTCCTAATGTTTTTGCAGGCGGATTAAATTTTCACGGTCCTTATGAATATGTTCCAGTAGAGTCAATGAAAAAAGCACGTGATTTAATCGTTAAAGTTGCTGAAAAAACAGCTGAAAAATTTAGTAAATAATATAATTTAAGGAAGTATCTCGCTTCCTTATTTTTTAAATATAAAAAAATGAAAACAACAGATTTTATATATCGCCATATTGGTCCCGATAACAAAGAAACTAAAAAAATGTTGGAAATATTGGGGTTAAATACTATTGATGAATTGATCTATCAAACCGTTCCCGATAATATCCGTTTGAAAAGAGAGCTGAATTTACCGCCGGCAATGACAGAAAAAGAATATGCTGAACATATATCGAATTTAGCCGATAAAAACAAGCTGTTTCGTTCTTTTATAGGTATGGGATATTATGATACAAACATGCCTGCTGTAATTCAACGAAATATTTTGGAAAATCCTTCTTGGTACACTTCTTATACACCTTATCAAGCCGAGATTTCACAAGGACGATTGGAAGCTTTGATCAATTTTCAAACCATGCTAACGGAGTTAACAGGCATGGAAATAGCCAATGCTTCACTATTGGATGAAGCAACGGCTGCCGCAGAAGCCATGTTGATGTTATTTCATTCGAGAAGTAGAAAACAGAAAAAAGAAAATGTCAATTTGTTTTTTGTAGATTTTGATGTTTTTCCACAAACATTAGCCGTGTTGGAGACCCGTGCAGAAGCTTTGGGAATTGAAATTATAAAAGGAGATTATAGAACAGTGGATATTAATGAAAAATATTTTGGAGCTTTTGTTCAATATCCTTCGGCATCGGGAAAAATAAATGATTATTCGGAGTTTATTCAAAATCTTAAACAATATGATGTAAAATTAGCCGTTGGTGCGGATTTGATGGCTTTAACTTTATTGATACCTCCCGGACAATGGGGAGCAGATGTTGTGGTGGGAAGTACACAACGATTTGGATTGCCTTTATCTTACGGAGGTCCTCACGCAGGTTATTTTGCAACAAAGAATGAGTATTTGCGTCAAGTTCCCGGAAGAATTATCGGTGTTAGTGTTGATGCACAAGGAAATCCTGCATATCGTATGGCTTTGCAAACGCGCGAACAACATATCAAACGGGACAAAGCTACTTCAAATATTTGTACGGCACAAGTTTTATTGGCTGTAATGTCCGGTATGTATGCAGTTTATCATGGTCCCGATGGTTTAAGAGAAATTGCACAGCATATTCATAATCAAGCTAAAAAAGTGTTTTTTGCCTTGTCAGAAATGGGATATAAACCCGTTCATGATAGGTTTTTTGATACTTTATTATTTTCAGTAGAAGATATAGAAAGTATCCGTATAAAAGCCGAAGAAAAAAATATCAATTTCAATTATCTTTATGGAGATCGCTTGGTTGGAATTTCACTTGATGAAAATACCACGGATAATGAAGTCGAGCAAATTATTGAAATATTTTCCAATACACGAGAAATTCCCGATTATAGTCATCAGATTTCTGTAATTCCCGATGAATTTTTAAGAAATGATGATTTTATGCCTCAGGAAGTATTTCATAAATATCGTTCGGAGACTGAAATGATGAGGTATATAAAAAAATTAGAGAGAAAAGATATTTCTCTTACACACTCAATGATTCCCTTGGGTTCCTGCACAATGAAACTTAATGCGGCTTCGGAATTGTTTCCCATTACAAACCCCAAATGGGCAAATATACACCCTTTTGTTCCTGAAAATCAAGCAAAAGGATATAAGGAAGTCATTAAAAATTTAAGTAAATATTTGGTTGAAATTACCGGATTGGATGCAGTTAGCTTGCAACCCAATTCAGGAGCAGCCGGAGAATATGCCGGATTGATTGCGATTAGAGAATATCACAAGAGCAGGGGAGAAGAGCAAAGAAATATTGCATTGATACCTGCATCTGCCCATGGAACCAATCCTGCATCGGCGGTGATGAGCGGACATAAAGTTGTAGTGGTAAAAACTACGGAAACAGGAAATATCGATGTGGAGGATTTAAGAGAAAAAGCTGAAAAATATAAGGATACGCTTTCGGTTTTTATGGTAACTTATCCTTCGACCCATGGAGTTTTTGAAGCTGCTATCAAAGAAATGACCGAGATTATTCATCACAATGGAGGACAAGTTTATATGGACGGCGCTAATATGAATGCACAAGTAGGATTGACCAGTCCGGGTATGATTGGTGCTGATGTTTGTCATTTGAATTTACACAAAACTTTTGCCATTCCACATGGCGGTGGAGGACCGGGAGTAGGTCCGATTGCCGTTAAAAAGCATCTATCCGAATTTTTACCATCTCATCCGTTGATTGAAACCGGTGGAAAAAACGGAAAAGCGGTTGCGGCTGCTCCTTACGGTTCCGTTTTGGTCAGTTTGATTTCATACGGATACATCAGAATGTCCGGCGCTAACGGATTGAAAAAAGCAACGGAATATGCCATTTTGAATGCTAATTATTTGGAGCAAATCTTATCACCTTATTATCCTACACTTTATAAAGGAGAAGCCGGAAGAGTTGCACACGAATTTATTGCCGATTGCAGAACTTTTAAGCAGAAAAATATCACGGTTATCGATATTGCCAAGCGTTTAATGGATTATGGTTATCATGCACCAACCGTTTCATTTCCCG
>JALSTJ010000120.1 GCA_026983815.1 Flavobacteriales bacterium | reverse complement strand
TGTTTACGCTAAAAACATTAAATTGGTGTATTTTTCTAAATTCTTTCATCAGATATTCAGGTGCGACAACATATCCCGTTTTCCAACCGGTGGCATGAAAAGTTTTCCCGAAGGAATACACGGCAATCGAGCGTTGAAATAATTCATCAAATCGTAAAATGCTTTGATGAGCTAAACCGTCAAAAATGATATGTTCATATACTTCGTCGCTAATGACCACAATATCAGTTCCCTTAGTGATTTCATTGAGGTTAAGCATATCTTGTCGGTCAAAAACAAATCCCCCCGGATTGTTGGGTGTATTAATGATTATCATTTTTGTTTTGGAATTTATTTTATTTTTAACTGCATTCCAATCAATCTTAAAATCCGGTTTTTTCAATTGGATATATCGTGTAATTCCACCGTTTATTTTTATAGCGGGGTCGTAAGAATCATAGGCGGGTTCAAATATGATTACTTCATCTCCTTTGTTTACAAAAGCTGTTATTGCCGTAAATAGTGCTTGTGTTGCACCGGCTGTAATGGTAATTTCGTTGTCAGGATTTATATTTTTATCATATAAAAATTTTATTTTTTTTGCTATTTGTTCGTTCAGTTCGGGAACGCCGGGCATCGGTGCGTATTGATTTTTTTCGGCTAACATATATTGATTCACCAAACTTATCAATTCTCTTGATACCGGAAAATCGGGAAAACCTTGGGATAAATTGATGGCTCCATATTGATTGGCTAAACCCGACATCACGGCAAAAATTGAAGTGCCGGTTTGTGGAAGTTTACTTGTTGTAGTTATTTTCATAATTATTCGATTGCTTAAAAAAATTTTCAAAGTAAAGATATTGTTTTTTCTTTAAACCGAATGCTGTAATTCGTTCTATTTTGTTTAATTTAGCTGAATAATTTTTAGCAATGAAAAGAAAACCTTTGATTTTAGTAACCAATGATGACGGTATTACGGCACCGGGTATCAGAGCTTTGATAGAAGTAATGAATGAATTGGGAGAAGTGGTCGTTGTGGCACCTGATTCTCCACAATCGGGAATGGGGCATGCCGTTACGGTAAATTCTACACTTTATCTGGATGAAGTTAAGATTGACGATGGACCGCAAAAAGAATACAAAAGTAACGGAACACCGGTGGATTGTGTAAAAATGGCAATCAGCGAAATACTGGAACACAAACCCGATTTAATTGTTTCGGGCATCAATCACGGATCTAATGCCGCCATCAATGTTGTTTATAGCGGAACAATGTCTGCCGCAGTTGAAGGTAGCATTCAGGGAATCCCTTCCATTGGTTTTTCATTGATGGATTATCGTTGGGATGCGGATTTTGAACCGGCGAAACATTTTGTTCGGTTGATTGCTAAGGATGTTTTGCAAAATCATTTGCCCAAAGGAGTTGCACTCAATGTCAATATTCCCAAACTTCCATTGAAAGAAATCAAAGGAATTAAAGTAGGGCGTCAAGCTAAATCCAATTGGGAAGAAGAGTATGACAGAAGGGTGAATCCCCATGGAAGAACTTACTATTGGTTGACCGGAAAGTTTGTAAATTATGACAGTGGAACGGATACCGACTTATTTGCTTTGGACAATAAGTTTGTATCGGTTGTGCCGGTGCAACACGATTTGACAGCACATAATTTTATTAAAGAATTCAAACGATTGGAAAAATAATTTTTTATGACCACACATCAAAAGCATTTTTTTATCGGACTTTTTACGGGATTGATTGCTCCCTTGATTTTTTTCTATTTTTATACGCAATTGGTATTAAAATCGGATATTGCTCCTGCTATTGAAAAATTAATTCAAAAGAATTTAGTTACGCAAATTGTAGCTTTAAGTGTAGTTGTTGGAAATCTCTTTGCCTACTTTGTTTATAATAGAAGAAATGAATTTGATAAAATCAAAGGCATTATTGGAGCAACTCTGCTTTATGCATTATTTATGGTATATTGGGAGATTTTTATATAAATTGATAATCAATTGAATATTTTCTCCTACAAGAAACGATTCGAGATTGTTAATAAATTCTTGCGCTCAATTTTTATATTTTTAGTATCTTGCAAGCTGATAAAATTCGGAGTAAAATTTTATGGCAAAAAAGAATGTAGCATATAACGAAGACCATATTCAGTCGCTGGACTGGAAACAACATATACGCTTACGACCGGGAATGTATATCGGGAAATTAGGCGACGGTTCATCCCCCGATGATGGAATCTATATCTTGGTAAAAGAAGTGTTAGATAATTCCATTGACGAATTTGTTATGGGGGCGGGAAAAACCATCACCGTAAAAATGGACGACAATTTGGTTTCCATACGGGACTATGGACGAGGTATTCCCCTGGGAAAACTCGTAGAAGTGGTTTCAAAAATGAATACCGGTGGAAAATATGACTCACAAGCATTCAAAAAAAGTGTCGGACTAAACGGCGTAGGAACAAAAGCCGTAAATGCTCTTTCATCTCATTTTAAAGTTCAAGCATATCGCGACGGACAAACCAAATGGGCAATTTTCAGTCGTGGGGAGCTTTTGGAAGAATCCGCTTTGGAGACGACAACCGAACGAAATGGAAC
Organism: Flavobacteriales bacterium; assembly: GCA_026983815.1. Classification (GTDB taxonomy): domain Bacteria; phylum Bacteroidota; class Bacteroidia; order Flavobacteriales; family Flavobacteriaceae; genus JALSPZ01. The sequence goes on along the minus strand of JALSTJ010000120.1, from coordinate 562 downwards.
TTATGTGGAATTTATCCCCGATGAAGAAATTTTTCCCAAATACAAATTTCGCAATGAATATCTGGAACGGATGTTCAAAAATTATGTTTATCTCAACACCGGATTGACCATTCGTTTTAACGGCGAAAAATTTTTCTCTGAAAACGGTTTAAAAGATTTATTAGCTGAAAATATTGTTGAAACCGACCGCCGTTATCCCATTATTCACCTTAAAGGAGAAGATATCGAGGTGGCAATGACGCACAGCAAAACCCAATATAGCGAAATGTATTATTCGTTTGTAAACGGACAACATACCACACAAGGCGGAACACACCAAGCCGCTTTTCGTGAAGCAATCGTTAAAACTTTGCGTGATTTCTACGGAAAAAATTATGATGCTTCGGATATTCGTAAATCCATAGTAGCCGCCATTAGTATTAAAGTGATTGAACCCGTCTTTGAATCGCAAACGAAAACCAAACTCGGTTCTACCGAAATGGGTGGAAATTTGCCAACGGTCAGAACTTATATCAACGATTTTGTCAAACGAAAATTAGATAATTATTTACATAAAAATCCC
>JALSTJ010000119.1 GCA_026983815.1 Flavobacteriales bacterium | reverse complement strand
ACTAAAAATCAAAGTTTGTTGTATTGTCCGCTTAATGTTTTATTGATAAAAATATTCCTTGAAGGTTTTTGAACTCCTTCAAGGTATGCAAAACAAAAACAAATTAAACATACTTATCTCTGTAATAAAGCGTCGGTGTCGCTTGGAGCGACGCCGACGCTAAAATTGTAAGCCCTCTCCTTTCTCAATAGATTAACTTATTGATAATCAATAAATTGAAAAATAATAGACTTCAAATAATAATAAAATACCTTCAAGGTGCTTTAAGACCTTGAAGGAATAAATAAAAAGAAAATTGATTTAAGTTTAGTCAAATTCAGGTTAAATTAGCTTATATTTCAATTGATTTTTTTAAATTTTTCGAAACATCCTTCAATACATTCGTAAATCATTATCAGATTTTGGTTTTCATCAAATCTTGAAGTAATGCTGTCTTTGGTATTTTGGTGATTAAATATCAACATAAAAAAACCGTTATTCAAAATTTCATAAGAATATGTTCCGGTGGAAGCGTAATTTCCTGATTTTGAATAGGTATAATCATTATTTAATTCATAAAAATAACTCAAAGAATCGGGAACGGGATGCCAACTCCCGCCACCGCCGGGATCGTCGTATCGTTCAATAAGTTTCCATTTTCCGTTGGCAAAAGAAGTTTGCTCTGTTTTCTTACAGGTAAAAAATGTAACGGCAATTAAAATTAATATTACTGACTTTTTCATTTCTTGATTAATTTAAAAGTTCCTATTTTTCCTTGATTATCGGTAAGTTTTATAATATAAAAACCTTTGGATAAATTAGAAATATCCACTGAATTTTGTATTTGTTTCGGATTAAATTCAATAACATTTTGACCGGTAATACTATGGATAGAAATTTTTGATAACAGAATATCTTTTTCGGTTCTAATGTTTATTTTATCGTTAGCGGGATTGGGATAAACAGTTATCTTATTCATATCCAATTGGTTGATGTTTGAATATAATCCGTTTTCATAAAACACAACTTTTCCTTTGTAATCGGAAGCGGCAAAAATATCGGTATCGCCATCGCCGTCAGAATCCATTGCTATGATTTTGGTAATTTCATCATTGTTGTTTCCTATGGCGTGAATATTATTAAAAGACCCTGTGCCATTATTTTCCAACCAACGTAATTTTGGCATTTGGTCGCCGGCGGCTACGATGTCCATATCGCTGTCATCGTCTATATCGGCAGTTTTTATCAAATGGAATTTATTTTGGTCTATTAAATAAAAATTTGAAAATTGATAATTTCCTTCATTTTCTATTACATACAAACCGGTAGAAGTTGCCACCAATATATCTGTTAAACCATCATTGTTCCAATCTATTTTATCCAGATCATAAACAAATCCATCTTGTGGAATATCCAAGTTGATGTTTCCCCAGTTTCCATTTAATGATGCAAAATTCAAATAGCGATCCCAATTATCATAATATACAACCGATTGCGAACCGTCATTATTTATATCAAAAACTATTGGGTGTGTAAAATCTCGTTCTCCACAATCACAAGTAGGTATCGGGGCAAATTGATAATACATAAAATTTTGTCCATCGTTCAGAAAGGCGTCTTCCATATGATGATATGAAGTAACAATATCGGGAAAATTATCATTATCCAAATTTGCTACATCTATATAATCATAAGTATAATAGGGAGACCATCCACCTTCCATAATTAAGGGTTGCGACAAGGAAAATGAATTATTATCATTTGTTAGAATAAATCCGACATCTCCCGGGGTTACTGAAAAAATATCAGCATCATTATCATTATCAAAATCGGTAACCACTAGTAATTTTGTGGGTATCGTATCATTGATGATATGTTCTTGTGAGGTTTGAGACAAGTTTGAAAATCTTGAAATTTTGGCGGGTAATTTGGAAGCAAATATCAATTCCTTTTGATTGTTGTTGTTTATATCTGCTACGGCAATATCCGAAGCATTATATCCCGTTTGAGTTACTTGTGCGGGATTGTCAAAACCGTTGCCGTTGTTCAACAAAACATACGAAGTTTGCGTTTGATTGTTAAAATAAAAAATATCGGGATAAGTATCGTTGTTATAGTCATTTACATCAATAGCGGAAATATTATCATTGATGATGGAATGTTCGGAAAAGCTTGTGCCTTGTGCAGAATTTAAGTAGTATTTGACGGCAAATTCGGTTTTTACTATCAAATCCATTTGGTTATCACCATTGATGTCCGTTACCCGAATTTGGTTTGCAGTTTGATTATCAATAATAGTATGTTCCGTAGTAAAATTTCCTGTTCCGTCGTTTTCTTTCCAAATGATTTTATTAGTATTTCCATTGGCATAAGATATGATTAAATCCAAATCGTTATCGTTATCCATATCCGCCAAATTGATTGTTTGAATTGTTGCATTTGTATTAAAACTTATGCTATGTTGTGGCCAAGTGTAAAGTTGGTCGTTTTGATTATTTTCCGTCCATCTCAAATTTAAGTTTTGATAAGAATTTTTAAAACTTACAAAATCCGTATTTCCGTCATTATTTATATCTCCCATTACAAAATAAATATGGTTGTTGAAATGAAACACTCCCATATCTTGTGGTCCTATACCGTTGTTTGTATAGATATCCCAAGAAGTAATCATATCCGAATCTCCGTCGTTTTCCAAATCGAAAAAACAAATAGGGGTATAAACATTCAAAACCGGTTCGGATGTTTCGGGAGAGGTAGGGTCAGGAGTTTTATAAAAATCTGCAAATGAATAGGAAAATGTGAAATTAGCCTGACCATCGTTCCTGTAAAAATTTATGTTGCCGAAAGAATGTTCTCTATCGGTTGTATATACGCATAAATCCAAATCTCCGTCGGAATCAATATCAGCTATTGCAATATTTGAAATATTGAATTTTTTGATTACGGAAACAGGTGTTGAAAATTGTCCGCTACCGTTATTGAGCATATACAGGACTTCACCGTTTTCGGTATAAACCACAATATCATTGTCGCCATCGTTGTCAATATCTCCCGAAATACTTTTTTTAACATCTAAAATCGTGTGGTTTGTATTTTCGGTAACCGTGTGTGCTTGAAATTGAATTTGTGCAGGTAAATTAATCCAAACACTTAATAAAATAAGTAGTAGATGTTTTTTCATAACA
>JALSTJ010000118.1 GCA_026983815.1 Flavobacteriales bacterium | reverse complement strand
GGTGGCAAAAAATGAAAATTTACAAGAAAATATTGTTTGTCCTTTTGCCGAACATCAGGTCGATTTTGTGGAATTATCCAACCGGTTATTTGAGGATGAAAATACTTCTATAAACAAAGAATTTGGTAATTATATAAACATTTATGCCGGCTATGTAAAGGAAAATGATTATCGCAAAAACGGTAGCTCCGGTGGAAGTGTAACTTGGTTTGCCAATCAACTTTTGCAAGAAAAAATGGTGGATTATATCGTTGCCGTTCAAGAAAATTCAAATCAGGAAATTCGATTTAATTATCAAATATATCATTTACCCGAAAACAATAAAAAAGCTTCAAAATCAAAATATTATCCTACCCATTTGGAAGAAGTTTTAAAATTTATCAAAGAAAACGACGGACGTTATGCTATCATCGGTTTGCCTTGTTTTATAAAAGGGATTAATTTGCTGAAAATCAAAGAAAAAATTTATGCAGAAAGAATAAAATATACCGTTTCATTGTTCTGCGGACATCTGAAAACCACACATTATTTATCCCTTTTGGCTTCTCAATTTGATTTGAATGAAAAACAAATAAAACATTTCGATTTCAGACACAAAGTTTCCGGCAAAAAGGCATCAGATTATGCTACAAAAATAATAGATACAAACAATAAAATTCATGTCAAACAAAATAATGAACTGTTCGGAACCGATTGGGGTTTAGGACTTTTCAAACTCAAAGCTTGTGATTATTGTGATGATATCATTGGCGAAACTGCCGATATTTCTTTTGGAGATGCTTGGATTCATAAATATGAAGATGATTTTATGGGCAACAATATTGTAGTTACACGAAAAAAAGAATTGGATGAGCTTATCCAAAAAAATATTGATAACCGAAAATTACAATATGAACCGCTTACACCACAAGATTTAATCGATAGTCAAGCCGGTGGTTTCAGGCACAGACGTGAAGGACTTGCTTATCGTTTGTATTTGAAGCATAGAAAAAATATTTGGACGCCGCCTTCACGGGTTCAACCGGAGAAAATTTCCAATAAAAAAAGAAGGAAATTGTATAAATTGCGTATGATTATTCAAGAAAAATCATATCATACTAAAAATTATAGAAATGCAACACAACTGAAAAAAGAGTTAAAAAAATATATTCAAGGGATTGATAAAATATACCAACCTTCAACTTGGGTGCGTTTTAGAAATAAAATAAAAAATTTGTTCAAATGACAAACAAAAAAGTATTCATTCATCATTTTCATTGTCTTAATAATTACGGTAGCGGAATGATGGGACTTATAACACTTGAAGAACTCAATAAAAGATTGAATGGAAAAATTACTTTCTATTTTCAATCCAATGGTTTTTCTGACATAAAAGACATCCAAAACGAACTATCGCAAACAATTGATTTGAAAATACATCACGTCAAAGAAATCGATTGGTCTCGTTGGAAATGGATACGTTCGCTACAAAAAAGAAAATATTTGGTCGATGCTTCGGAAATTAAAGATTTTAATGCAGTGGTTATTCTCGGCGGAGACGATTTATCCGAATATTATACCAAAAAAATTTATAGAGATTTATTGAAATATTGGCGTTGGTCTTTGTCAAAAAATATTTTTTTATTGGGACAAAGTATCGGACCTTTTCATTATTGGAAAAACAAATTCGTTGTCAAAAATCTCTATAAAAAAATACCTATTTTCGTCCGTGATGCTTGGAGCAAAGATTATTTGGCAAGCGAATTCGGACTAAAAAAAAATGTTTGGCAAAGTGCCGATATCGCTTTTTTGGACTTGCCTTTACAACACGATAAATCCATTGAAAAAGAAATTTTGGATAGATATCATTTACAAAAAAATCAATACCTTACGCTTGTAATGTCAGGATTGGTTGGAAAATATTATACAAAAAACAAAGAAAAATATTTTGAAGCTTATAAAAAGTTAATAGAAAAATTACAAGCGGACAAGGATTTTAAAGATTTAAAAATAGTATTATTGGCACATACCTTTCCCCCACACGCCGACGAAGGAAAATTGATTAAAGAATTTTTGCAAACCTTACCCACGGAATTAAAACAAAATATTATTCCCGTAACCGATAAAATTTTACAAACCAAAGCACGTTTTATTTTAGGAAACGGAAGAATGACGGTTACGGGTAGAATGCACGCCGCCATTTCCACCTTCCAAATGGGAAAACCGGCAATCGCACTATCTTACAGTGCAAAATATAAAGGAGTAATCGGGATGAATTTGAATAGAACCGATTTGATAATCGAAAGCGATAACGAAGATTTATGGAACAATCTTTCAATTGTGGATTTAATAATGGAAAAACTCCGTTACACGCAAAGGAATTATGAAAAAATTACACGTGAAATTCAAGAAAAAGTAAATGAACAAAAAAAACTGGTTAAACAAACTTTTGATACAATTGCAGAAAAAATAAATAATCTATGAACATAGGATACGATGCCAAACGAATTTTTCACAACACCACCGGATTGGGAAATTACAGCCGTGATTTGGTAAGGATAATGGCGGGCTTTTATCCTGATAATCAATATTTTTTATACAATCCCAAACCGGCAAAAGTCAATCGATTGGAAATAAAAAATAATATGATTATTCGTAAGCCCGAGGGATTTATCTCCAAAAAAATTCCTTCGGTTTGGCGGAGTAAACTCATCCTTAAAGATTTGCTAAAAGATAAAATTGATATTTATCACGGATTAAGCGGAGAATTACCTGTTGGAATTGATAAAACTCCAATAAAATCAGTAGTAACCATTCACGATTTGATATTTTTACGGTTACCCGAACTTTATAAACCGATTGACAGAAAAATTTATACGGCAAAGTTCAAAAAAGCTTGCAAAACTGCTGATAAAATCGTTGCCATCAGTGAACAAACAAAAAAAGATATAGTTGATTTTTTTAAAATACCCGCTGAACAAATCGATGTGATTTATCAAGGTTGTCATCAAGTTTTTAAAACCTTGTATTTGGATAAAGCCAAACAGGAAGTCAAACAAAAATACAATCTCCCTGACGAATTTATCTTAAATGTCGGAACTATCGAACCTAGAAAAAATGCCTTTACGATTGTAAAAGCTATTAAAGACACAGATTATCATTTGGTTTTGGTCGGGCGCAAAACTCCCTATGCATCC
>JALSTJ010000117.1 GCA_026983815.1 Flavobacteriales bacterium | reverse complement strand
TAATCCAATTCTTCATCCAAATCCTCAAAAATATTTCGTAAACGTTTGACTTGTTCGTCATTGGAGCAAAAGATAATATTTTGATAATTTTTTTCGGTATTTTGTTTCAGGTTTTCTGTCAGTAACAAAAAATCTTTATTAAAAGCCGGTTGGGGTTGTATTTGAAATTCCGGTCCGGACAAATGGCGTGAAGTTTTTACAAAAATACTTTTAAACCGATTAATTCCTTCCGTAAAATCAGTAGGCGTTAAAAAAAGCTCCGATGGTTTAAGATGTTCAATTTCACCCGATAAAGAACTAAACTTTTCTTCCGCTTTATCAAAAAGTTTTGCCAAAATGTCTGTGGTAAGTTCTTCATTTTTGACAAAAACCAAACTGTCTTTTTTGATAAATTCCAACAGAGATTGTCTTTTTTGAATAAAAAGTTTATCGGAAAGATTGGGAATTATTTGAATATTTTTTTTCATCTCTTCGGACAATTGCATTTCGATATCAAAAGTCCTGATGCTTTCCACTTTGTCGTTATAAAACTCAATTCTGTAAGGCATATCGTCGCCATAAGAGAACACATCTATTATTCCTCCACGAACGGCAAATTCACCAGCTTTGGTAACAAAATCAACCAACTCGAATTTGTATTCCAAAAGCATATCGTATATAAAATCCAAAGAAAGCAAATCGCCGGTTTTGATTTTAAGCGTATGATTTTGCAGCTCTTTTTTTACCACCACTTTTTCAAAAAGTGCTTCGGGATAAGTTACCACCACTTGTGGTTTTTGTCGTGATTGCAGATGACTTAATACCTTGGAACGTAACAAGACATTGGCATTATCGGTTTCATCTATTTGATATGCTCTACGATAAGATTCGGGGAAAAACAATACTTTTTTTTCGCCTAAAATATTTTCAAAATCATTGAAATAATAAGCGGCTTCTTCTTTATTTTCAAATATCAACAAAAAAGGAATCGAAATTTTTTGATACAAAGCCGCCAATTGAAAACTCAAAGCGGATTGACCGATACCCTCTATTTTAACCTCATCTTCTTGTGCTAACTGACGAATTAGTTTTTCTGTAAGTTGAGAATTTAGATATTTTTCAAGAATATTCATAGATTATTTAGAGCAGAAAAAATATACGCAAATTTACAATAATTCCACTCCGGTTCCTGCTTTATTGGAAAAAATAAATTTTCCGTAATCCAATTTTACTCCTTGGGCTATATCATTTTTTAGCAAAATAGCACCATCCAAATCGGCGTAATCACAAAGAGGCAAGAGTTGTGCTGCCGCAGAAATTCCGACAGATGATTCGGTCATACATCCGAGCATGGTTTTGAGTCCTAAACTTCGGGCTTGTTCCAACATACGCTTACCGGGAGTAATCCCACCGGCTTTTACCAACTTTACATTAATTCCGTCAAAACTTTCCTTACAACTTTCCACATCTTCTTCGGTTCGGCAAGATTCATCGGCAATTATGGGAAGTGCGGAATGTTTTTTGACATATTTCATATCGTCCCATCGGTCAGCTGCCAAAGGTTGTTCGATAAATTCCACTCCCAAATCTTTGAGAATTTTACTGTTTTGGATAGTTTGTTCGGGAGTCCAAGCCGTATTGGCATCTACCCGAAAAGGTTTATCGGAAATTTCACGCAAGGATTTCACTATTTCAATATCATATTCCGTTCCCAATTTCACCTTATACACCGGCCAAGGTTTTTCCAAAAGTTTGGTTTTCATCATTTCCAAATTATCCAAGGCAATGGTATAAGTGGAAAGCGGAATATTTTCCAATGAATAACCCCAGAGTTCATATAAGGGTTTTCCTTGCAGTTTTCCGTATAAATCATGAGCGGCTTCGTCAATGGCTGCCATCAAAAAACGAAAATCTTTGAGATGTTTGTATAAAAAATTATCCCAAAAATCTTCGGGAGTTGAAAACGGATATTTTTCGATTGCCGGTTTCAGCTCGTCCAAGCGTTTTTGCATATTTTCCAATGAAAATCCATAATAACGATTTTGCGTAGCTTCACCGTAACCCTTTACCCCGTCTTGTTCAAGCTCCACGATAAAAGTTTCTTGAATCGTATGCACCGAACGGGAGATACCGAAAGGATGTTGCATCTCCAAATTGTAATGATAAGATTTTATTTGCATGTGTTAATTTCTATGTTACAAATATCGGAAATATTTTTTGGGTTTTGAAATAATTTTTTAGGTTGGTTTATATTTCTTCACTTTTTAACTTCAATCCACCATGTTCCATATTTTTTTGAAGTCCCTTTTATATTTTTATCATAAAATTTTTCTAATTTATAACTTTTTATTTTTTTGTTAAGCTTATAATTAATATCTCTTGAATACCTTCCTACAATTAATATTAATCTTGTAATATTCTTATTGGATAAATCAACTAATTTTTTATCAAATTTATTCTTATAAAAACCTTCAATTTTATTATACATTTTTAGAAACTTTTCTTTATCATTTTTAATTGAAGGAATATATTTATTTTCCTTAATATATTTTACCTCTACCATTAAAACTTTATCTCCCTTTAAAAAGAGAAAATCCAACCTTTTTTTATCTCCTCTTTTTGTTTTATTATTTTTTTTGTTTTTTAAAACAACTTCCACATAAACTTCCCAACCTTGCATTTTACCAATCATATAAATAGGTTCATATAACCATTTTTCACTATAAACCTGATATTGACGCAATCTTGATTTATATAACAAGAAACCTAATAGTCCGTCAGATATTGCTTTTATTAAATTCTTAGGTTTAACTACCCCAACCTTTTCCTCCATTTTATTATAAAAAATTTAATATATTTTTTTCGTTTGAAATCCAGCAAATTTTTCCTAAAAAAGAATGAACACACCCCCAGCCCCTCTCATAGAGGGGAGCTTGCCCTACGTTTTTTAAACACTTTCATTAACTTCCGATAATTATCGGAACAACCATTAACAATTAAGCATTCACCATTAACCATTAACCACACTTACTATACCCGCAACTTTTACAAACCAAGCAACCTTCTTCATAGACTAATCCTTCGGGGTCGCCGCATTGCGGACATTTTTTATCTTGTGGTTTGGTGCCGTCTTTGATATAGCGTTTTAGGGCTCGGGCGACTCCGTTTTTCCAGGTATTTATAAAATCGTCGTAGAGAT
>JALSTJ010000116.1 GCA_026983815.1 Flavobacteriales bacterium | reverse complement strand
CGTTTTTTTCAACAAAATCAATTGCGTATGGATGATTTTGCTCAACTGAATATAGGTCCTGTTATTTTTGAAGAACAAACAACTTATTTCAAAGAAATCAATGTGGGAGAAAATATCAAAGTAGATATGAAATTGCTTTCCGCTACGGAAAATTTTGAACGTTGGGAATTTATACATCATATTTATAATGAAAAAAACGAACTATCGGCAAAGGTTCGTGTCAAAGGGGCTTGGATAGATTTACAAAAAAGAAAACTTACCGGTTTACCGGAAAATATCATTATTCGTTTAAAAAATATTCCCAAATCATCTGATTTAAAAGAAATTGTATTGAAAAATAAAAATTAATGAATTCACCTATTTCAAAATATCTGAAACTACATTTTATAATTTTTATCTGGGGTTTTACAGCAGTTCTCGGCGCATTGATTCATTTGGATTATTTAAGTCTTACTTGGTATAGAATGGGATTGGCTGTTTTCTTTCTATTTTTATTCATATTATTCAATCGAGAACTTAAAAAGCAATTGTTATCATTAGACATCAAAGCACATTTACGTTATGCTTTGGGCGGAACTATTATAGCTTTACATTGGTTGGCTTTTTTTTATGCCATTAAAATCAGCAATGTTTCCATCACATTGGTAACTTTATCCACCGGTGCATTTTTCACTTCAATTTTAGAACCAATATTTTTTAAAAGAAATATTTATTGGCATGAAGTATTATTGGGGATATTGATACTTGGCGGTTTCTTGGTATTGGTAAGAGTAGAAGAAATTAAACTTGCAGGAGTTTTTTTTGCTTTAATCGCTGCTTTTTTATCGGGCTTATTTTCCGTGATAAACGGAATTTTTATTAAAAATGAACAAGGAAGTATTTTATCTTTCTTTCAATTGTTTTACGGATTCTTGTTTCTTACATTTATTTTAATTATAAAAGGACAAGTCTTTCATATACCACTCCCCGCCCCTATGGACTGGCTATGGTTAATCATATTAGCAAGTATTTGCACGGCTTATGCGTTTACGGTTTCCATTTCTTTGATGAAATATTTATCTCCTTTTACCGTGATGATTTCTATCAATTTGGAACCTGTTTACGGAATAATTCTCGCACTTTTGTTTTTAGGCAAACAAGAAGAAATGTCGCTAAATTTTTATTTAGGAGCTTTTATAATACTGATTATCATAATGTTAAATGCTTATGTTAAATATTTCAATAAAAAAGCCGTGAAATAATAATAATTTTATAATTTTACATATTGGAATCAACACAAACACACTCTATGGAATATTTAGATTTTGAAAAACCAATAGAAGAACTGGAAAATAACCTGAAAAAATGTTATGAAATTGCCAAAGAAACAGGAATTGACGCAGGTTGTAAAAAAATAGAAAAAGAGATTGAAAAGAAACAAAAAGAAATTTTCAAAAATTTAACACCCTGGCAAAGAGTTCAACTCTCACGCCACCCCGATAGACCTTTTACATTAGATTATATCAAAGCACTTGCCGGAGACACTTTTATTGAATTGCACGGCGACAGAAATTTTGCCGATGACAAAGCTATGATTGGTGGTTTGGGAAAAATCGGTAATCAAACCTATATGTTTATAGGAATGCAAAAAGGACGAAATACCAAAGATAGAAAATACCGAAATTTCGGTATGGCAAACCCCGAAGGTTACAGAAAAGCTTTACGATTGATGAAAATGGCGGAAAAATTCAATATTCCGGTAGTTACTTTAATCGATACTCCGGGAGCATATCCCGGAATTGAAGCAGAAGAACGCGGACAAGGTGAGGCAATTGCACGAAATATCTTGGAAATGACCCAATTGGAAGTCCCGATCATTACCATTATCGTAGGAGAAGGTGCATCGGGAGGTGCCTTAGGAATCGGTGTAGGCGATAGAGTTTTTATGCTAGAAAATACTTGGTATTCCGTAATATCACCGGAATCTTGTTCGTCAATTTTGTGGAGAAGCTGGGAATTTAAAGAAAAAGCCGCCGAACAATTGAAACTAACGGCTCCCGATATGAAAAAATTGGGATTAATAGACGGAATTATCAAAGAACCCGTTGGTGGTGCGCATAGAAAACCATTGCAAGCTTTTCAAGCGGTGGCACAAACTATTGTGGATACTTATGACGAGCTTAAAGATATTCCCAAAGATGAATTAGTTGAACAAAGAATGAAAAAATATGCTAAAATGGGTGAATTTGCCGAAAAATAATTCCCAATGAATAAAAAATTACTCACAATTGATATTCTTTTCTTTCTGATATTTGCTATTTTCGGTATTAGTATTTCGGAAATGGGTTGGGAAAAAGAAGTTTGTAAATTCATTATACCAATTTTACTCACAGCATATTACGCAGGTAGATACGGAACACTTTACGTAGCCAAAAAATCTATAAAAAAACCAAAATAGTCATTGTCCAATGGCTATTTTTATTAATAAAATAAATTATGAAAAAAAATCAAAATAAAGAAATCGCTCAATTACAACCCCAAGAGATTTGGAAAAATTTTGTAGCATTGAATGCCATTCCGAGACCTTCCAAAAAAGAAGAAAAGGTCAGACAATTTATGTTGGATTTCGGTAAATCTTTGGGTTTGGAAACCTTTGAAGATAAAATCGGGAATGTCATTATCAAAAAACCTGCTACCCCCGGAATGGAAAATCGCAAAACGGTGGCATTACAATCACATTTGGATATGGTTCCCCAAAAAAACAAGGACAAAACACACGACTTTGAAAAAGACGGCATTGATATGCTGATCGATGGCGATTGGGTAACCGCCGACGGAACAACCTTAGGCGCTGATAACGGTATCGGAGTGGCTGCCATTATGGGATTATTGGCATCCAAAGATATACCCCATCCTCCGTTGGAAGCTCTATTTACCATTGACGAAGAAACCGGAATGACCGGCGCACAAGAATTACAAGAAGGAATTTTGGATGCGGAAATTATGCTTAATCTCGACACCGAAGAGGATGATGAATTGGATATCGGATGTGCCGGTGGAATTGACATTTCCGCTACCGGAAATTATAAAACCGAAGCTGTTCCCAAAGACCATAAAGCATACAAAATTCACGTGAAAGGATTGACCGGAGGTCATTCGGGAATGGACATTCATCTTTATCGTGGAAATGCCAATAAAATTATGAATCGCTTGTTGTATAAAGGTGCT
>JALSTJ010000115.1 GCA_026983815.1 Flavobacteriales bacterium | reverse complement strand
CGGATTCGTCTTCTTGTTTGATACGCGATTTCAATTCTTCAAAAATGGAATTTTCCAACTCCTTTGTTTCTTGTGTCATCTCATCGTAATAAGCATTCTCCTGTTCAAGATATTTAATCACATCGGGATTTTCTCTTTCACGAAGCCAATAATAATTATCGATTCTAATGTCTCTGTGTTTTTCTAATTTTTTAGGGATTTTTTTTGCAATGGGTGGTTTTATATGTTTCATTTGCTCTTGTTTTTTATTATTTATTGAGTTACAAGAAGTTATCAATAAAAATATAAGTAAAAATAGGTTGTTTTTCATGTGTTTAAAATTTTGTAATTTATTAATTTTGAAGCAATTACAAAATTTACGTTCATTTCATTATTTTAAATTATCAATTTAGCGTCGGTGTCGCTTAAAGCGACGCCGACGTTTTATTTTATTCATCTCCTAAAAATTCATCCAAATCCCTACGGTCTTTTTTAGTCGGACGACCGGTTCCTTTTTTGCGATAATAATTTTTGGCATCTTTTAACAATTCAAGATGTTTAAAAGCTTCTTTGGGTGTTTGATCTTTGATATATTGTGGAACCAGTTTGGCGCCTACTCTACTTTGGGGCGTATCCAAAACCAAAATTTTATAATCGATTTGATTTTTACGAATTTCAATAATATCTCCCCCAAAAACTTCTTTGGAAGCTTTGGCAATATTACCGTTCAAACGAACGTGATTTTTTTTGATAGCATCGGTGGCTATGCTACGGGTTTTGTAAAAACGAACCGCCCATAAAAATTTGTCTATACGCATCGGGTTGCTAAATCTTTGTTAATTGATTGACAAAAATAAATAAAAATTGTATCTTGCGGCGATACTTTTGATAAAGTTTAACAAAACAATAATTTAACCTTATGAAATATAGAATTTTAGGTTTATTAAGTCTCTTTATTTTGCTTTCGGCTACCAAATGTAAAAAAGATACCCCTAATAATGGACCGGAAATAAAAGATCGAAAAGATGAATATAACAATGTAGAAAAAGATTCCATTATTCATTTCATGCAAACGCATAGATATGAATTGGATGCTCAATATAATGTTGTTTTAGATACTTTGGATGACCCGCAAAATCAAACGTCTATTTGGGATGATCCGAATCTCCAAGTTCTTCAAGTAGATGATCCAAAAGTTTCAGGATTGATCTATGATTTATATTACATACCTTTTCAACAAGGAACCCAACATAGTTTTACTAAATATGACCATATTTTGGTATCTTACAAAGGTTGGCGTTTGGATAGAAAAGTCTTTGATGGTACAGTAGATAATTTACCTGTTTGGTTTTATCCGAGAAATACTATACCCGCTTGGGAAGAAGTTATTCCGCTTTTCAAAGATGGAACTTATACAGCTAATCCAGACGGAACATTGACTTTTTCCGGTTATGGTGCAGGTATGTTAATCACACCTTCCGGTTTGGGATATTATCAAATTGCCAAACACAATTTACCTCCTTATTCTCCTTTGATTTTTTCTTTCAAAACTTTTGTCGCCGATTTGGATGCAGACAATGATAATGTTCCCAATTCTGTAGAAGATTTGAACCAAGATGGCGATCCAACTAATGATAATACAGACGGTGATATCTATCCCAATTATTTTGATAATGATGATGACAACGATGGAGTTTTAACCAAGGATGAAGATACCAACGGCGACGGTGACCCTACCAATGACGATTCCGACGGCGATGGTGTTCCTAATTATTTAGATAAGGATACACACTAAAAGAATTTTAGATTGTTAATAATATCACTAGCAATCATACTCGATTTTAAATAGATATCGTCATCAAAAATTTCAGCCGCTTGGCTGTGTAATTGCACGCCTGTTTTTGCTGCTCTCAAAGGACGAAAACCTTGTGCGAGTAAACCCGTGATAATTCCTGTTAAAACATCACCACTACCGGCAGTTGCCAGAGCGGAATTGGCATAAGGATTGATAAAAACTTTTTTTCCGTTGGTAATCAAAGTAAAAGCGCCTTTCAATACTAAAATAATTTGATATTTATTGGCGAATGCTTTGGCTAATTGTATTTTTTCCAAATCGTTGTTCCAAGTTTTACCGGTTAGTCGTTTAAATTCTCCCGGATGTGGAGTTAGAATACTATTTTCGGGAATTTTGTCTATAAATTCTTTGTTTAAAGACAAAATATTTAGTGCATCGGCATCCATTACCAAAGGAAAATCTTGATTGGAAAGAAATTCCAAAACGGCTTTTTGTGTTTTTTTATGTGTCCCCAAGCCGGTACCTATTCCAATGGCTTGATATGCATCGGATAAATTAATTTTTGAAATATATTTTTTATTTTTATCCGTCTTTAGCATAATTTCGGGAACGGCAGTTTGAAACGGAATATATCCGTATTTTGGAATATAAGCCGTAACTAATCCCGCTCCTATTCGCAATGCCGCTTTTGACGAAAGCATAGCCGCTCCTATCATTCCGTAACTTCCTCCGATAATTAAAGCATGTCCGAAAATATTTTTATATGAATTATCGGGTCTTTTCAATACCTTTCTCGGTTGTATTTTATAGGTAAATTTTTCGGTTGATAATGTTTTTAAAACTTGCTTTTCCAATCCGATTTTTACAATTTTATAATCTTTTACAAATTTGATATTTTGGGGAAAGAAAAAACTTAACTTCGGAAGTTCTATGGTATAAACGCAATCACTTTTTACGACGAAATCATTTTTTGCATTGGGCTTATCGACGTATAAACCCGAAGGAATATCAATACTAAATATTTTTTGAACTTTTGATTGATTGATAATTTTGATGGCTTCTTGTGCAATTCCGGTAGCGGGTCGTGATAAACCTGTTCCGAAAATGGCATCAATTACAATAGATTTTTTTGGAATTTTCGTTGGTCCGGTAAAAGTTTCTATTTCGATAGGCAATTGCATTAACCGATGAAGATTTGTATCAAAATCTTTGGAAGTTTTGGTTGAAAACGGAACGATAATACAATGAACATCAAAACCTTTTTGGTGAAACAATCGAGATAAAACCAATCCGTCCCCACCGTTATTTCCTATGCCACAAAAAATATTAATTGTGTTTTTTCTTAAAATTTCCTTTTCGTTTTTAAGTATTTTTTTGAAAATATTGGTAGCGGCACGTTCCATTAAATCTGTTGAAGAAATATTTTGGATTTTC
>JALSTJ010000114.1 GCA_026983815.1 Flavobacteriales bacterium | reverse complement strand
CAACTTTTTGTCCCAAGCTTAGTTTTTCATCCAATTGGTCTTCAATATCATAAGAAATCAAATCTTTATTGGAAATTGCTTCGATAACATCTTTGTCCAACAATTTAAATTCTTGATTTCTTTTCTTGATTAAACTTTCCAAATGAATATTTCTGTATTTTGACAGTTCCTTTTTATCTATAAAGCAATTTCTGTTAAATTCCGGATAATCTTTTTTTATTAGTGTTAAAATAGGTTCTCTGATTAATTCAGCTTTTATATAGTTTTTTAGTATTTGTGTTTTGCTATTACAAATTATTTTTTTCATTTTTTTTTGTTTTAATTATAAAATAACTCAATATTTATATTATAAAATTAAAAAAATATTTTGATATTTTGGATGTATTGTTGCTTGAAAAAAATGTCTCTTTAATTAAAATCAAATTTCAAAAAAAATAATTAAGTAATATATTTAGAAACAATAAGTTACAATAAGCATAGGATTTTATATATGTTGCACTCATCTTATTTATACTTATTATTTCTTAATAAAAGTTTTTTTAAATTGTTTCTATTTAATATGTGTTTTTACAACATGTATATCATTAATAAAGCAAATATATAAGTTTGTTAGTTTGTATTAAATCAATAGTTTTTTATGCACAACAAGTCATTTGTTTTGTTTATACACTGAAAGTTTATTACATTTGAAAAAAGTTAAATTATGGCAAAATTTATCAAACTTTACAACGATCACACCGATCAGATGTTGATTGACGAAGTGGTGGATACCTTACGAAATGGCGGATTGGTAATTTATCCGACGGATACGGTTTACGGATTGGGAGCGAGTATTCATAATATAAAAGCCATTGAAAAATTGGCGCATTTGAAAGGAGTAAAACCCGAAAAAGCCAATTTTACTTTTCTTTTTCCCGATTTAAGCAAACTATCGGAATACACCAAACAAATAGATACGGCGACTTTTAAAATTCTAAAAAAAGCTTTTCCCGGACCTTATACCATAATTTTGCCGGCGAATAACAAATTGCCTAAAATTTTCAAAAAACGAAAAACATTCGGAATGAGAGTTCCAGATAATGAAATTTTAAGAAAAATTTTGGTTGAATTGGGACACCCGATTGTCAATATTTCCATAAAAGATGAAGATGAAGTGGTGGAATATACCACCGATCCGGAACTGATCAATGAAAAATGGGGAAAGTTAGTCGATGTGATTGTTGATGCAGGTTATGGTGATAATAATCCTTCGACAATTATTGATTTATCCGGTGCAAATCCCGAAATTATTCGTGAAGGAAAAGGTGACTTGAACATACTTGGAATGTAAATTAATTAAAATATGAGAAAAAAAATTGTAGCGGGAAATTGGAAAATGAATAAAACACTTCCCGAAGCTGAACAGCTAATCAAGGAATTGTTAAATAAAATAAATACGGAACAAAAAGTGGAAGTTATTATTGCTCCTGCTTTTGTAAATTTGCCTTTGGCTGTTGAATTGACACAAAATTCGGATATTGAAGTAGCCGCTCAAAATATGCATTTTGAAGATGCGGGTGCTTATACGGGAGAAGTTTCTGCCGATATGCTCAAAGCAATAGGGGTGGAGCAAGTCATTTTGGGACATTCCGAACGTAGAGCTTATTTTAACGAAACGGATGAAGTTTTGAAAAAGAAAGCGCATAAAGCTTATGAAAAATCGATGACCAATATTTTTTGCGTTGGCGAACAATTGGACGATAGAAAAGCGGGCAAGCATTTTGATGTAGTTAAAAGTCAATTGCAAAAGGCTTTGTTTGATTTGCCTTTGCAAGCTTATAAAAAAATAATCATAGCTTATGAACCGGTTTGGGCTATCGGGACCGGGGAAACGGCTACTCCCGAACAAGCTCAGGAAATGCACGCTTTTATCAGAGAGACCTTGGCAAAAAAATATGGACAAGATTTAGCAAATAATGTGAGAATTTTATATGGCGGAAGTGTAAAACCCGGTAATGCCGCCGATATTTTTTCACAACCCGATGTGGATGGCGGATTGATTGGTGGGGCTTCTTTAAAAGCCGGTGATTTTGATGCGATTGTGGAAGCCGCAAAAAAATTATGAAAAAAATTAAGTCCGTCTTATATTTTTCCTTAAATCAAGTGTTTTTGGGTTATAAAAGTGAGTTGAATAAATGATTGTATAATTGTTTTTTTCTGTATATTTTTATATAAAAATCCTTTATTTTTTAGGGTTTTGTTTTTGTTTGGGAATATTTACCGCACGTGGAGAGTTGTGTGGTGTGGAGTAACAAGTATTTTGAAACGAAATCACTTTAAATATATGATTATTTCGCCAATTTTTTCTAATTTTCTATTGATAGGTTTTTTTACCACTAAAGTTATACTGTCATTATCACGTAACACATCAAAAGAACTATAACTTATAGATCCTACGGGTTTATTTTTGTAGAAAAGAGAGGTGTAATAAATAGGAATATTATTTTTTTCATCAATATGTATTCTTAATCTGTATTCATCTTCGTGAACAAAATATATAATTCCATAAAATTCTTGATAAAGACTTTTTGTTGTCCAAATTTTTAAATTTTGGTCAATCATCTCTTTTATTTTAGGGTCAAAACCTATAAGGACATATTTTACATCTTCATTAATAATACCACCTTTTCTTCTGGCATCTTCTATATTATCATAAGAAAAGTAATGTATCATGCGTGTTTGCCCATTCATTAAAATATCACTTGCAACATAATATAGCCCAAGAATACCTATAAGTATTATCGTATATTTGAAATATTTTTTTTTCATTTTATCTGTTTAATTGTTTGCTAACATCAGTTCCTTCATTGCTTCTCTCAATTTCTTTTTTTTTGTAACAGGTAGTCAGTTTTTTTTCTTTGTTTAAATCATTCCACCAATCTTTTGCCTCGGATGTTTTTGCATTGTTTGAAGTTTGGTTTAATAGAGCTTTTACTTGTTCCAAAACAGAAAAATTTTTGGTTTTTAAAATCATTTCAATCAATGCCAATTTTGTTAGTTGCAAGTCCATAAGCGTTTATTTATTAACCAAATATAATGAAAATTTTTTTGAGTGTTTTTTATTAACATTTTATTTGTTTAAGTATAATCTTGTCCGGTTTATTGACATATTATTGCACTACAAATTAAACAAAAATTTTAATTATATATGATTTATATCATTTATTCTT
>JALSTJ010000113.1 GCA_026983815.1 Flavobacteriales bacterium | reverse complement strand
TAAATTCATTGAGTTTTTGAATGGTTTCTTCATACCCAACAACATCTCCCTTAAATAAATGTTTCACAAACGAAATTCTATCATTCAAACCGATATTCATCTTTTTTAAAGGAATATTTTTATTTTCGATGCTGTTTTTAGCAACAAACTTCATTTCGGAAACTTTTTTATAAACATTTTCCGGTTTTTTTTCTGTTAGCTCGGGTTTCGGTTGGACAATTTCATTTTTGTCAATAATTTTTTTATCCTCAATTGGTTTTGAATTTTCTTGAACAGGTTTTTGTTCAGCGGGATTTATAATTTCGGAAATTGTATCGGCTTCCAAATGACGCATAAGTTGTTGGATAGCCGCCATTTTTTCATACAATTTTCGGGTGGATTTATACAAGTCTTTTAAATCTTTTTTATGAATATCCCGCAATATTTCTTTGGAAAGTAAGGTTAATTCCGCTTTTAAAATATTGACAATTTCACTTTTTTGCTCCATAATTTTTAATTATTTGATAAATAACCATTTAAAATTTTAAACGAAATTGTTAATAAAAAATTGAAATCGGATGAAAATAATTTGATTAAAAACTTTAATTTCGTTTTTACAAATTTAGACAAAAAAATACAAAAAATAACTCATCTTATGTTTTTAGAAATTCCTGTAAATCACAAAGAAAATTTAGGTTGGATAGAAGTCATCACCGGTAGTATGTTTTCGGGAAAAACCGAAGAACTCATCCGCCGATTGAAGCGAGCGCAATTTGCCAAGCAAAAAGTTGAAATTTTTAAACCCAAAATCGATAATCGCTATCACGATAGCAATATCGTTTCGCACGACAGAAACGAAATTCATTCCACAGCTGTTGAAACCGCCAAAGAAATTTTGGAATTGGCAAAAGCTGTCGATGTGGTGGGAATTGATGAAGCACAATTTTTTGACAATGATATTATCGATGTTTGTAACGAGTTGGCAAACAATGGTGTGCGTGTAATCGTAGCCGGATTGGATATGGATTTTATGGGCAAACCCTTCGGTCCGATGCCTTATCTGATGGCTATTGCCGAATATGTTACAAAAGTGCACGCCGTATGCACACGCACCGGAAATTTGGCTCATTATAGCTATCGCTTATCCGACGACGACAAATTGGTGCTTTTGGGCGAAACCCAAGATTACGAACCTTTGAGTAGAGCAGCATTTTTTAAAGCGATGAAAGAACGTCAAAAAAAATAAAATTTATGCAATTGCGGGAAACTTTTTTGGAGATTGATTTATCGCGGGTTGAACATAATTTGAATGTTTTTCGCAAAAAAATATCACCGCAAACCAAAATATTGGCCAATTTAAAAGGAAATGCTTACGGAACGGATGCTCTATTGTTGGGAAAATTTTTGGAACAAAAAAATATCGATTATTTTTCGGTTGCCTATATCAATGAAGGCGTTCGTTTGCGTAAAGCAGGCATTCAAGCCAAATTGTTGGTTTTTAATCCTTCTACCGAAAATATTCAAGCGCTTATCGATTTTGATTTGGAACCCGAAGTCAGTTCTTTGCGATATCTCAATATTTTGATAGATTTTCTACGACAAAAAAATATAAAACATTTTCCCATTCATATCAAGTTGGATACCGGTATGCACCGCGCGGGAATAATGAAAAGTGAACTAAATGAATTGATCGAATTGTTGAACAATTCAAAAGAAATAACAATTCAAAGTCTTTTTACACATTTAGCGGCTTCGGAAGACCCCGACGAAGATGATTTTACGATAAAACAATTGGAATTATTTGAAAAAAATTCAAAAAAAATTAAAGATAAAACCGGACAGGATTTCTTTAAACACGCATTAAACTCTGCGGGTGTTTTTCGTTTCCCGCAATATCAAATGGATATGATACGCCCCGGATTGGGAATTTTCGGGTATAATTTGGTAAAAAATCCTGATATAGAACTCAAACCGATTGCTCGTTTATTGACAAAAATCAATCAAATCAAATATCTATCTACGGGCGAAAGTGTCGGATATAATCGTAAGTTTATAGCCCGAAAACCTGCCAAAATTGCACTTTTGCCGTTGGGTTATGCCGATGGTATCAGTAGAAAATCGGGCAATGGAAATTGGAAAGTTCATATCAACGGAAAGCAAGCGCCTATTGTGGGAAATGTCAGTATGGATACCATAAGCATAGATGTTACCGGTATCGATTGTAAACCCGGAGATGAAGTAATTGTTTTTGACAATGAAAAAGATGTTTATCGAATGAGCGAAAAATTGGAAACCATTCCTTATGAAATTATAACATCTATTACGCAAAGAGTGCCGAGGATTGCCAAAAAACTTCGATTGATTTTTTCAAGTAAAAATTTGCTTTGACATTGGCTCTTTAATTATCGAGTGATTCGACAATACTGCTTTCAAAAGTGTTTTCGCCGGTCAGTTTGTTCATTATTTAAAAAGCTTTAAGTATTTTTCAAAAACATAAATACGTCCGCGATGCCCGCCGGTAATTTCCCGTATAATTTCCATACGTTCCAGATCGCGTATCAGTTTGTAAACCGATGCCATTGACAGTCCTATTTTTTCAGCGGCACGAACGGGAATCAAAACCGGTTGTTGATAAAGATATTCAATTAGTTTTTGCGCATTTCCTTCACGGGATTTCAGCGTTTTTAATTGTATATCTATTTCTTTTTGCAATTGCAAAATCCCGTCAAAAGTTTTAATACCTTTTTCGGAAGTTTCGATGATGCCCGTCAGAAAGAATTTCAGCCATTGTCCGATGTCATTATGTGTCCGCACACGCATCAGATTGTCGTAGTATAAATTCCGGTGTCTTTCGAAAAAATCGGAAATATAGAGTATGGGGCGTTGCAAAAGTCCGCGACTCACCAAGTAAAGCGTAATAAGCAAGCGTCCGCCCCTGCCGTTGCCGTCCAAAAAAGGATGGATGGTTTCGAATTGGTAATGGATGATACCTATTTTCAATAAATCCGGTATTGGATTTTCTGCATCGTGGGCGAATTTCTCCAAATCGGACATTAAACCGGGAATCTCCGTAGGCGGCGGCGGAACAAAAACGGCATCCGCTATGGTGGCTCCTCCAATCCAATTTTGACTTCGGCGAAATTCTCCCGGATGCTTGTGTTTTCCCCGAACGCCTCGGGTGATAATTTTGTGTGCCTCTTTTATTAAGCGCGACGAAAACGGTAATTGATGTAATTGAACAAC
>JALSTJ010000112.1 GCA_026983815.1 Flavobacteriales bacterium | reverse complement strand
TTTTAGAATGGCTTCGTAAGTCAATTTACTTATTGTATTTTGCTAAACTTTTGATGATATAATCGGCACGTTTTTCTACGGTTCCAAAAGGCACGAAAACCAAGAAATATCCTAAATCTTTATAATAATTAACCAATTTATTATGAATGAGTTGTGCTTGATTAAAATTTTCATATCGTTCTTCATCACCGGTAAAAATTTCTTGCCAGGGTGGCATAATAAACACCAAACGGTCATAAGGATGTTCACGGGTTATTTTTTCAAATTCGTCGGGAATGGGTTGTTTGATAAATTTCATATAAGCATTGACATCCGGTATTCCCCTATCAAAAAATACTACTTCCCTATTCAATTCATCGGCTTGATGATAATGTTTAAGTCGTCCTTCAATCAATTTACGACTGAAAAGCAGCGGATCTTCTAAAAAAAGTTGGTCAATTCCTTGTTCTTTGGCTTCTCTGATAATTTCTCGGGAAACTTCGTCAAAACAATAGTAATTTCTGTGAGTCAGCTCTTTGATTACAGTGGACTTTCCGGTGCTGGGACCTCCGGTAATGATAATTTTTCGTGGCGATTTCATTTTTGCTTAATTATTTAAGCATACAAATTTAATCTTTTTATTTGTTTTTATCAAAAAGAATATTTTTAATTACAAACACCGATAATATTACATCAATTGGTAAAAAAATCATTGGTCAGTGCTTGCATTTCTTGTAGTTCTTTTTCTCCCGCAGGGAATTTTCCATACCAAATATAATCATAGAGATAAGTTAATTTGCTGAAGGTTGAAGCAAAATGGGTAGAATTAACTTCTTTGATATAATCACTATTGGTTTTGTCTGTTCTCCATTGAATCAGCTCTTTTTCCATTAGTTTTTTTAGAACTTTCAAATAATAATACCTGACAGCCAAACGATAATCTTTTGTATTTAAGGCATTTTGAATCAGTTCATCTAAATTTTCTTCTCTAATGATTCTACCATCTTCAGATAAATCTACCTGAGGTAAATGTGCATTTTTTCTTTTTCTTAACCTTATAAGATCAATTCCCAAAAAATATCTAAAAACAAAATAAATCAGTAAAACCAAAAGCACATAAGGAAGTGCCCGGATAAAACCACCAATCAGCTTTCCTGCCGCTTTTACACCAAAAATGAATTTCAAAATTTCATAAATTACATGATAAACAAAATTTATAATTTTATTATATAATTTGGTTAAAAAATTATCTTTTGCCTTTTTAGGTTCATAATTAAAAACCGGATCTGCTTGATATTTTTTTATATGTTCGGGATTGATTTTTACTTGAATAGCATCTGTAATTGAAGCTACTTTTTGCGCTGTAATAGATTGTAAATCAATTATATGATAAATAAAAAATAATATTAATAAATATTTTTTCATAAAATTAATCTTCTCTATTCGTTTTAAACTGACTTAATTTTTCCAGACTTCCCTCAGCAGTTTGTTTTTCTTTAAGAGTATAATATAAAACAGCCAATATTACCAATTGAATAATAGTTAATAGGTATTTAAGTAATTGGGATAAAAAAGTAAGAAAAATCAAAATTGGATCTCGTGTTATTTCTCCAAGAGCTGTTGGATCTGAATCTTTTAAAAGTGTTGTAGCTTTAATAATAGTATAAATTACCGTTGGTATAGTAAAAAGGTAGTTGATAAAAAAAAGAACAAAAAAGGTAACCAAAAGAACACCAAAAGAATACCACCAATGGTGTTTAAAATATCTAAAACCTTTGTCTATAGCTTCACTAAGAGTTTGTGCATCCATAAAATAGGCAGGAATCATCAAACTTATAGGAACAAGTAACCAAAAACCCGGAATCAATAGAAAAAGAAAACCCAAGATTAACATAATCCCTATAACCAAAAAAAGTCCGATGTATCCCCAGAATTTATGGTTCATCACTTCCAAAATATCATCTTCATCAATAATGCCTTTGTTTTTAATATAAGAATATATGTATCCATAAATACTGGCATATATTCTAAAACTGAAATAAGCCGAATAAAAAATAAAAACAATTTGCCAGATCTGTGTCGAAGGATTATTATCCTCTAACCAAATATTTTTTTCGATATTTTGAAAAAGATTAGAATATATTCCAAAAGTTGTATAGGTATATGCAAACAATATCAGAACATAGATAACTATATAAATCATATTGAGCTTCCATATAGATTTCAACAAAGAAATAAAATTATATTTGATAAATTTAAATCCGTCTTCCAAGACTTCATCAAACTTTCTGTTTTTTTTAAATTCAATGTATTTCATAATTTTAAGTTTTGGTTATTAATTTTTTTGGTAAAATAAAATAATAATATATCATCAATATTAGTGATAACAAGATAATCAGAACAGATAGCCATACGGGCATCTCAGTATGTCGTGTAACAAAACCTTCGAAAAAACCGGCAATCATAAAAAAAGGAATTGTGCTAATCATAATTTTTGTAGCATCTTTTGCCTTGCGAATAAAAGCTTCTTTGCGTGTATAAGTCCCCGGCATCAAAATCCCTGAAGCCAACACCCAGCCTGCACTAGCTGCCACTACAATTGAAAAGATTTCAATAGTTCCATGAATCCAAATAGTCCTGACAGATTCCCAGAAAACTCCATATTTATAGAAAAAATACTGAAAAGCGCCCAACATAATTGCATTTTGTATAAGCATACGAAGTGTTCCCAATCCCAAAAACAATCCGTAAATAAACGCAAAAATTGCTACCTTGATATTGTTTATGGTTATTGCCAAAAAACTTGGTAATTCCCCGCCGGATTTATAAACAGCCATAGGATCCCCTTTTTTAATATTTGCAATGGTCATATCCACATATTGATCTCCCATAATCAATCTTACATATTCTGCATCTTTTGAAGCCGAATAAGCTCCAATCAATGAAAAAATTATGAAAAAAATCCAGGCAACAATCAAATATTTTCTGTATTGATAAAACATTCTGGGAAAACTATCCAAATAAAATTTTTTTATAGAATTTACACTTTCCTTCTTTGTTTTATATATTCTTCGATGAGCTTCCCCTGCCAGTTGATGTAAAAATTCAGTAGTTTTACTGTTGGGAAAATAGGTATTTGCATATGCCAAATCATCTGTTAAATCTATGTATATATGGGTCAAATCCTTACTTTTGATAAAATCAGATGAACCCAATATTTTTTCATATTCTTGCCATTTTGATTTGTTTTTTTTGATAAAAACTACTTCTCTCATTTGATAAAAAACAAATTAATATCCTTATAACTCATTTGAAACCAGTTGGCTAAGGTCTTATTAGTCAAAACACCTTTAAATGCATAAATTCCCTGCCTTAAACCGTGATTGACATAAGCGGCATCGTCAATACCACCTTTTTCACCGATTTTCAATAAATAAGGCAAGAAGATATTGCTCAAAGAATAACTGGCAGTTCTGGAATATCTTGCCGGAATATTGGGAACGCCATAATGCACCACGCCGTGTTTAATCACAATGGGATTGGCATGAGAAGTTACTTCTGAAGTTTCACTAATACCTCCACGGTCAATGCTTACATCAATAATAACCGAACCTTCTTGCATACGGGCGACCATAGGTTCCGTTATAATGATAGGCGTTCGGGTTTCTCCTTTAAGTGCTCCTACCACTACATCGGCACGTTCCAATGCATCTAAAATAATTCCGGGTTGAATGGTAGAAGTATAAACATTTCCTTCCACTATTGATTTTAAACGTCTAAGTCGTGTTACGGAATTATCAAACAATTTCACAGAAGCTCCCAAACCAATAGCTGTTTTTACGGCATATTCACCCACGGTTCCTGCTCCTATAACAACAACTTGTGCCGGCGGAACCCCACTGATATTACCCAAAAGTAGATTTTTTCCCAACAATGGTTTCGCCAAGAGTTCGGCGGCAATAAGAATGGAAGCAGTTCCTGCAATCTCACTTTGTGAACGCACGATGGATGTTTTGCCTTGTTCATCTTTGAGGAATTCCCAAGCTATGGCAATAATTTTTTTTCGTAAAATCTCTTCAACAATTTCTTTTTTTTGTGTTTTCAATTGTAGAGCCGAAAAGATAATACTTCCGGGTTCCATCATCTCAATTTCCGATTGATCCGGCGGTTCAACTTTCAACACAATATTGCTTTTATAAACCTGTTCAGTATCATAAGTAATCTTTGCTCCGACTTCGGAATAGTCATTATCGGAAAAATTGGCACCTTCACCTGCACCGCTTTCAATAATGATTTGATGTCCGTGAGCAACCAAAGTTCCAATGGCATCGGGTGTCAAACAAATACGTTTTTCTTGCAAACGTCTTTCTTTAGGAATACCTATTCGCAATTCACTTTTTCTAAATTGGATAGCCAATCTTTCTTCTTGTGGTAGTAAAATATCTTTTGAAAAAGGTCTCAACATTTTTTATAATATTTCCAAAATACGTGTATCAGAATTTTTAACAATAATACGGATTTTTTGTGAATTCTTGGGCAAAATTGGTTCAATAATTTTAAACCATTCTATAAAAACCCAAGAATTTTTATCATAAAGATATTCTTCTATTCCAAAATCCAAAGCTTCTTCTTCATCTTCAAGCCGGTATAAATCAAAATGATAAATCTTTTGATTATCGGGTAATAAATATTCATTGACCAATGAAAAAGTAGGTGAAGAAACCTCATCCGAAGAACCCATTTGTTTGACCAAAGATTTAATCAAAGTTGTTTTCCCCGCCCCCATCTCTCCTTCAAATAAAACTATATTTGAATGAAGGTTTTGAATAATTTCGGGAATAATATTTTCAATATCAGACAGTTTATATTCTATATACATTGCCATATTCTCAATGATGATTTTTTTTGTAAAAATACAAAGAAAAAAATCTTATTTTAGCGATAAATCTATAATCTATGTTAATAAAAGCTTTTTTTTCAGAAGATATTGCCCATTTATCTTATATGTTAATTGGAGAAAATGAAATTTTTGTCATTGATCCCCAAAGACATATCCAAATTTATTTGGAAGAAGCCAAAAAGAGAGATTTGCCTATTACGGGAATCATGCTTACGCATCCACATGCCGATTTTATTAGTGGTCACATGGAACTCATTCATGCTACCGAAGCCAAATTATATGCTCATTTTCAAGCTCCATATCAAATTACTTTTGAAAAAATTAAAGAAAATGATATCATCCTTTTAGACCATATCAAAATAAAAGTATTGGAAACACCCGGCCATACTCCCTATTGCACTTCGTTTGTTGTTTCAGATTTGTCTCGTGGAGAAGAACCGGTATCTGTTTTTACGGGAGATACATTGTTTGTTGGTGATGTAGGACGACCGGATTTATTTCCCGAAATACAAAAAGAACTTGCCGAAAAATTGTATCATTCATTGTTTGATAAACTATTGAAACTCCCTGAATTTGTCGAAGTTTACCCTGCACATGCTTCCGGCTCAATGTGTGGGAAAAAACTATCAGAAAAAAGAGCGACAACTATTGGATATGAAAAAAGGTATAATAACAGAGTCCAAATCAAAGATGCAAATAAATTTGTTCAAAATATCCTAAATGATAATTTGCCGGTTCCCGAACATTTTAAATATTGCGCAAAAATAAATTTAGAAAATCCTCAATTATTGGAAAGTATAAAAAAACCGGAAAAAATTGATTTTGAGAAATTTATAGAGTTAAAAAAAACAAAAAAGCCAATAGTATTGGATATTAGAAAGCATTGGAACTGGGTTAATTTTCATTTGGATAATTCATTAAACATAGATCTTAATTGTTTATCATTTGCAAACTATGCCGGTTGGTTATTGGATCGTTCACAACCAATTATCATGATTCATGATAATGAAAAAGATTTAAGCAAAGCTATATCCTCTCTACGAAAAATAGGACTGGATCAAGAGATATATTTCTTGGAAAAAGGGATTCAGGAATTTATTTATCATGCTTATCCTCTGAAATCTACCCGAACAATTATGCCCAAAGATATATTAAATACAGATAAATATCAGCTGGTAGATGTCAGGAATAATCCTCCTGCTCTAGAAATTTTTTCCAAATTTGATTATCAAACTTTAACTTTGAATGATTTAATCCAAAACCAATATGATTTTTCTTCGGATAAAGAAAAGGTTATTCTGTGCCAAAAAGGTGCTTTGGCTTCTTTGGTTATTTCGATACTTGAAAATCAGAAAGCAGGAGAGTTTTCCTACTTATTGGGAAGTGGAACAGCATTGCAGAATTTATTACAATAATTCTAATATTTGCTTATGTAACGAAAGTTTGATATAAGAATAAGAAAAAATAAGCATTCTAAATACCTTGTTTCCATTTTAAATCCGGAGGATAATTTCAATATTTACATGCCGGTTCTAATAGCTTCAACAGGATTGAGTTTGGCTGCCTTCCAAGCCGGTAGCAATCCTGCTATAATTCCTATTATGGATGAGATAAACAAGCCATATAAAATATTTTTCATACTTACATGAATATTAAAATCATCAATCTGGCTACTGACAATTTCTGCACCCAACATTACAATTAAGATTCCAATAATACCTCCAACCAGAGAAAGCAATACTGCCTCAAACAAAAATTGCCATAATACAAAAGAATTTTTAGCTCCCAAAGCTTTTTGAATCCCGATTTGGTTGGTTCTTTCTTTAACGGAAACAAACATAATATTAGCAATACCAAAAGCTCCGATAAGCAAAGAAAACAAAGCAAGAATACTACCACCTGTTTTCAAAATCTTGGTCATTTTGGAAATTTGATCTCTAAAAGCATTGATATTGTTCACAAAAAAATTATTATCCTCCGAAGGTTTTAATTTTCTGATTTTTCGGAGTTTCATCGTAATAAAATCCGTTAATTTTTTTATATCGGCATTTTCTTTTGGAGCCACAATTATTGCCGTAAAAATACGATTGGGATTGACAATAGTTCTGGCAAAACTCGAAGGAATAAAAATCCTGGTATCATTGGAAGGTCCTATGCTGTTCCCTTCTTTTTTCAAATATCCGATTACTTTCACTTTTTTACCATAAATCCGGATGTCTTTACCTACGGGATTTTCTTTTTCAAACAGTGCATCTTTTATATCGGCACCAATAATAGCCACAGGTTTTCCTTGTTCATCTTCAAAATTATTAAAAAATCTACCTTGTTGAAGATTCAAACGATCTATTTTGGGTAAATCGGCTCCGTCAGCTACCAACTCTATTCCGGAAATGGAATTTTTTCCCGGTAGTTTTATAGTTGTAGCAGGCATAAAAATTCTGAAAGTTACTGCTTTTACTTCATCTCGCGGTAGTGATTTTTTTAGTTTTTTAAATTCTTCAATAGTAGGAAAAGGAAAATTTTTCCTTTTCCACCGTGGCACATGTGATTGATTTCCAAAACTGAATTTAGTAATATAAAGTGTATTTTGACCAAATTTGCTCATAGAATCCATAATTTTATCATTCAATGCATCTATTGCAGAATATATGGCTACAATGGAAAAAATTCCTATGCTTACGCCTAATAAAGACAAGGATGTTCTTAATAAATTGGTTCTTAGTGATTTATAAGCAAACTTAAAACTTTCAACAATTAGAAATAATCTTTTTTTCATTTTTTCGTTGCTATTTAATTATCCATTTCAAGATAAGATTAATATTTATATGAATGACGAAAAAAATATATTTTTATTACAAAAAAAATATATTAATTTCCTAACTTTGTAAATTAAAGTAATATAAGCGTTTAACAATTAAAATAGAATACTTGAAAATATGGGATTTTTTAATTTTTACATGGAAGAAATCGCAATAGATTTGGGAACAGCCAACACCTTGATTATACACAAAGACAAAGTAGTTGTTGACAGTCCTTCAATTGTTGCCAAAGATATATTAAGCGGAGAATTGATCGCAGTGGGAAAAGAAGCTGCTTTGATGCAAGGAAAAACACATGAGAACATCAAAATTATTCGTCCATTGAAGGATGGAGTTATTGCGGATTTTGAAGCATCGGAGAAAATGATAATGGAATTTATTAAACAAATTCCTGCGATCAAAAAAAAATGGATCCCTCCCAAACTCAAAATGATTATTTGCATTCCATCGGGTATCACGGAAGTAGAAAAACGTGCTGTAAGAGATTCGGCAGAAAAAGTAAATGCTTCGGACATTCACTTGATTCATGAACCTATGGCTGCCGCAATTGGTTTAGGAGTAGATATTACCAAACCCAAAGGAAATATGATTATCGACATAGGTGGTGGAACAACAGAGATTGCTGTGATTTCCATTGGAGGTATTACAGTTGAAAAATCCGTTAAAATAGCGGGTGATATTTTTACCTCAGACATTATTTATTATATGAGAACACAACACAATCTTCATGTAGGAGAACGCACTGCAGAACGTATAAAAATTGAAGTAGGTTCGGCTATTGAAGAACTTGAAAATCCACCCGAAGATATCGCTGTTCAAGGAAGGGATTTACTGACAGGTAAACCCAAACAAGTAATTGTCTCCTACAAAGAAGTTGCTAAAGCATTGGATAAATCTCTTCTTAGAGTTGAAGATGCAGTTATGGAAACCTTGGCTAAGACCCCTCCGGAATTATCCTCGGATATTTACAATTCCGGAATATATTTAGCCGGTGGCGGATCTTTATTGCGTGGTTTTGATAAACGAATTTCAAAAAAAACAGGTTTGCCGGTTTATATTTCTGAGGATCCGTTACGAGCTGTTGTGCGAGGAACAGGAACAGTTCTCAAAAATTTTGATAAATATAAATCCGTCCTTCTAAAATAAATTCCAAAAATGTTAAAACTGATTCGTTTCTTATTGGCAAGAAATAGCTTATTGTTATTTCTAGGAATGGAATTTATCTCTTTTATCTTGCTGATAAACAATAATTTATATTTAAAATACAAAGAAAATAATCTTGCAACGGAATTTTCGGGAATTATCAATTCTAAAATCTATGAAATAAAAAAATTTTCTGAATTGACCCGAATAAACTCAGAACTTTTACAAGAAAATGCTTCCTTGAGAAAATCCATTTTAAAAAAACATAAGTTTGATATTCTGACTTCCACATGGGATTCTCTTGATGTTATTCCTGCTTATGTAATTACCAATCAATATCAAATGGCTAACAATATTGTAATACTTAATAAAGGAACGCAAGCAGGTATTCATTCCAAAATGGGAGTTATGGGTAATAAAGGTATTATCGGAGTTACATTGGATGTTTCTCCTCATTTTAGCGCGGTTTTAACTTTGCTCAATCAAAAAAACATGATAAGTGTGCGCCCCAAAAATTCAAAACAATTTGGTTTTTTGAAATGGGATAATAAAGATCCTTATTTATTAAATTTAGTTGATTTGCCTTTTGAGACGAAAATAAAACTTAAAGATACTATTGTAACTGCAGGAAATTCCAATATTTTCCCTGAAGGTTTACCTGTGGGAATAGTTGTAAATATCAAGAGAATAGCGCAACAAAAAACTTATGAAATAAAAATAAAATCTTTTGAAAATTTTACGGCATTAAATACAGCTTATGTTTATAAAAATAAACAAGCCGAAGAGTATGAAAAACTAAAAGACAGTGTTCATGGATTTTAAAACGAAAAATATTATTATACTGATTTTATTTGTATTCTTACAAATTATCTGGTTAAATCATCTCAAAATCTTTGGATTGTTAACACCTATAGTTTTTTTGTATCCTTTTTTGATTATGCCTCCGAATAAACACGAGAACCTTCAATTAATTCTTGCTTTTTTTGTAGGTTTATCTCTTGATATTATCAGCCATACCGGTGGAGTTTTTACAGCTGTAACTGTTTTTATTACCTATACCAAAAAGATTTATTTTTGGTATCTTTCAAAACCCGGAAGAGAGTTTTCAAATGGCATTCTCGAACTCGGTTTTTTGAACAAAATTATATACTACAGTATTTATATTTTTATAGGAATTTTATTAATAGCAATTTTACAATCATTTCATTTTCAATTTGTTATATCCAGATTATATTTGATATTTTTCAATACATTGATTACTGTATTTTTCATAATTTTCTTTGAATATCTTTTTATCATAAAAAGTAAAACATGAAACAGAAAGCTTTTGTCGTTGGCATATTAATTTTTTTACTTGGATTGATTATAACTTCCAGACTATTTTATATACAAATTATTGATAAAAAATATCATAAGTTATCTCTTAAAAATGCATTAAAAAAAGAATATATCATTCCCGAAAGAGGATATATTTACGATAGAAACGAAAAACTTTTGGTAAGCAATCTCGAAGTATATGATATTATGGGAATCCCCAATCAAATAAAAAAATTTGACACCTTAAAATTTTTGAATTTAACCGGAATATCAAAGGAAGAATTGAAAAAAAATTTAAAAAAAGCCAAAATCTATTCTTATAATAAACCTTCATTGATTGTTCCAAAATTATATAAAAAAGAAATTGCTCTGTTTGCTGAAAATATTTATAATTTTCCCGGATTTTTTATTCAAAAACGTTCCATTAGAAAATATCATACAAAATCAGCTGCAAATGTTTTGGGTTTTATTCGGGAAGTCAATAGTATGGAGATAAAAAAAGATCCTTTTTATATGCCGGGAGACTTGATTGGTAAAGCGGGCGTCGAAAAATCCTATGAAAAATTATTACGAGGTAAAAAAGGAGTAAAATTTTATCTCACGGATAAATTTAACCGAAAAATTGAAAATTACAAAAATGGCGCAATGGATACTGTTGCTCTTGCCGGGAAAGATTTAAAAATAAGCATAGACATTGATTTACAACAATTTGGCGATAGTTTGATGAAAGGAAAAAGAGGTGCTATTGTAGCTATAGAGCCTAAATCAGGCGAAATATTAGCATTGGTTACGGCTCCCGGTTTTCCTCCCGAATTCCTAAGTGGACGAAACAGTTCAAAAAACTTTAATAAACTTTTTAGAGATAAAGTAAATCGCCCCTTACTTGATCGTGCTTTACAAGGGGCTTATCCACCCGGCTCACCATTTAAACTGATTACCGCTCTAATTGGTTTGCAAGAACAAGTAATTACACCTGCTACTTCCTATATATGTAATCATGGATTTAAATACGGAAGAAGAGCCCATATGTTTTGCCACTGTGGTGCCAATGGGCGAAGAGTAAAATTACCTTGGGCAATCATCCGCTCATGTAATACTTTTTTTGCCAACAGCTATTTAAAAATCATAGACAAATATCCTACGCCTGCCATTGGAATGGATCATTGGTCAAAACAAGTAAAAAAATTTGGTTTGGGCAGATATCTCAATACGGATATGCCTGTAGGTTCCAAAGGATTTATTCCCGATTCAAAATTTTATGACAGATATTATGGAAAAAAACGTTGGTATGCTACCTATACCCTATCCAACGGAATTGGACAAGGCGAAGTATCCACTACACCCATTCAGTTAGCAAATGTTATGGCAGGAATATCAAACAAAGGATTTTACTATACTCCTCATGTAATTAAAGAAATAGACCATGGCAAAATCCTGATAAATAAAAGATTTACTATAAAAAATTCTGTCGGAATTGATTCTGTTTATTTTCCACGGATTATTGAAGATATGGCTGAAGTTTACAAATCAGGAACTGCCAAATATAGCAGATTATATGATCTGGAGCTTTGTGGTAAAACCGGAACCAGTGAAAATAAAATCAAAATTGATGGTAAAATAGTCAAATTGCCTGATCATTCTATTTTTGTTGCTTTTGGACCTAAAGATAATCCGAAGATTGCAGTAAGTGTTTTTATAGAAAATGGAGGTTTTGGCGCAACTATCGCTGCTCCCATTGCTACGTTGATAATTGATAAATATCTTACAGGAAAAATATCTCGTCCGGATCTATTAAAACGCGTCTTGCAAACAAATTTGGAAGATATTTATAAAATGAAATACCATGAGAAATAAAAATAGACGTGTTAATGTAACAGATTATGATTGGATTAGCATATTGTTATATGCAGGGTTGATTTTTATCGGTATTTTGAGTATTTATTCTACGGAATTTAACAACTTGAAACCTCATTTTTTAAAAAACTTTTACAGCAAACAGATTCTTTGGGCCAGTATTAGTATATTAATTATCATAGGAATTGGTTTTCTTTCCATCAGAAAAATTAAAAATTATGCATCGATCATATACTTATTCGGAATTTTTAGTTTGATTTTAGTATTAATTTTTGGTGCCAATATCAATGGAAACAAATCTTGGTTCCGTTTCGGAAACTTTAGCATTCAACCGGCAGAATTTGCAAAGGTTACTACTGTTTTAGGACTTGCCGCTTTATTATCGGATATAGATTTTGACCTCAAAAAAATCAAAGACTTCTTTAAAGCCACATTGTTGATTTTTATTCCGATTGTACTTATATTATTACAACCGGATTTGGGCTCTGCCATCGTTTTCACTTCCTTATTTATGGTCCTATATCGTGAAGGCATCGATTTAAAATATTATATTTTGATTTTTTATATTGCTACTATTTTTATCCTTACTATTTATTTCGGAAAGAATTTACTTTTACTTTTCTCCTCATTTATTTTTTTAATTCTTAATGCTGCTTTTTATTTCTTGTTGAAAAAAAACTTTATCCTAAAAAGTTTAATATTTTTAGGAATTACATTTTTTACGATTTTATCAACAGACTTTGTATTTAAAAAGATTTTGAAACCACATCAACAAAACAGAATTGAGATTGTTTTGGGTAAAAAGAAAGATGATCAAGGCACCGGATACAATCTTAAACAAGCTTTAATAGCGATTGGCTCTGGCGGATTTACAGGTAAAGGACTGGAAATGAGTACGCAAACTAAAGGATATTTTATTCCTGAACAACATACAGATTGGATTTTTACAGTAATTGGTGAAAGATGGGGATTCTTTGGCGCAATTTTATTAATCACTCTGTATTTGACTTTATTATATAGAATTTTGTTTTTAGCCGAAAGACAAAAACAAAAATTTTCTAGAATTGTGGGGTATGGATTATTAAGTATTTTATTAATACATTTTTCCTTAAACCTTTTGATGGTATTAGGAATTTTTCCTACCATAGGAATACCCCTCCCATTTATCAGTTATGGAGGTTCTTCACTATGGGCATTTACCATATTATTGTTTTTATTTTTAAAATTTGATGCCCACCGGAAAGAAGATTGGTAATAAATTTACTTCTTCGGGTTAACAATAAATGCATTGGGATATTTTTTTTTGATATGCATCAAGCCTCTATCGGCGGATAATTTATTTTCAAAAACTCCCACCCAAACTTTGAA
The DNA here is from genome assembly GCA_026983815.1 of Flavobacteriales bacterium. Taxonomy (GTDB): domain Bacteria; phylum Bacteroidota; class Bacteroidia; order Flavobacteriales; family Flavobacteriaceae; genus JALSPZ01. The sequence goes on along the minus strand of JALSTJ010000112.1, from coordinate 1,398 downwards.
TTCGGGATTTTCCCATTCAATAGCAACAGGGATGTCAGGAAAATTTGAAAGAAAATTTTGCTTAATGGATTTTGCTTTATTCAAACTATAACCATTATAAATTTGAATATGAAAATTTTTCTCTTTAATCTTTCTTTTCAGACTACATTCCTGACGTTCTTGTAATAAGCGATTAACACGGTCCGTAACAATAAAGCGATTATCAACTTGTTGTTGAGAATAAGTAAAATTAAAGATCCAAATAAAAATAAAAACAGATAGAACTTTCATAAATATTATTTATTAAGCAAATATACAAATTATTTCTACTAAAATTATGCCATAAAAAAAGCTGCAAGATTGCAGCTTTTTTTATGAAATATATTAAAATTAATGCACATTATGATGCATAATACTTTCTTCAATATATGGATGATTTACGGGAATCAATCTTCGTTTGGAAAGCATACGCAATACAACAAACAAGAATAATCCCAAGAATCCTAAGAAAATCCCGATTTCATAAATTCCAAAAACAGGATGTGTATGCTCTACCCCTGCAAAAGTGTGAACCAACGGAGGAAAAACAGCCAAATACATATCCAAGAAATATCCAAACATAATCAAAAATGCTACCGATACCAATACTTTGGGATTTTTAGCCAATTTATTAGGTAACAAAATCAAAAACGGCAAGAAGAAATTAATCACAATATCCAAAACAAATAATGGTTGTGAAAAATGAAATCTTCTGAGGAAATAAAATTCACCTTCTTCGGGAATATTTCCATACCAAATCAGCATATATTGAAAATACCAAGCATAGGCAAATAATATTGACCCCATAAAAAGATATTTGGAGAAATCGTGCCAGTGCGAGGAATTCATAAATGGATAATATCCGGATTTGTGAAGAAAATAAATAAAAATTATAATCAATGCCGAAGCATGGAAAAATCCTGAAATCAATTCTTTCACACTGAATAAAGTACTATACCAATAGGGTTCAATTGACATCAAGTAATCAAAACCGGCAAAAATCAATGTTCCTGCCAATGCAAAAATATATACTTTGGAATAGAATCTACTTTTTTCAAACCATTTCAATGCTTCCGATTTGTTTGCATCTTCCTTCTTGGAGAAATATCTCAAAATACCGGTCGTGCCAAACCAAATTACGAAATAAATAATAGTTCGGGTAATAAAAGCGGAAATATTCAGATAGGGTTCTTTATGTTCCAAAATTTCCTTAAACTCGGGATATTTATTAAAATCTGCAATATGATGTTCGGGATTTGCCCAAGGATAAACATATTTTATTCCTAAAAATACCAAAGCTAACATAGCAACAAACGCAGGTCCCAAGTAACAAGACATCATTTCGGGAACTCGCTTAAAGGCTGCCGACCAACCGGCTTC
>JALSTJ010000111.1 GCA_026983815.1 Flavobacteriales bacterium | reverse complement strand
ATTTTTTGATAATTAGATTTCTTTTAAAAACCCAATTTAGCTTTTACATCTTTATAAAGATCATATCCATTGGCTACAATTAAATTGGTTGGTCCGGAACTGTCAAAAACATACTGAAAACCTTTTTCTTTAGCGACTTCTTCAATGGCTTTTTTCAATTTTTCTTGAATGGGTTGAAGAAGTGCTTGTTCTTTTTTGGCTGCCTCAGCTTGGATATCTTGTTGTGCTTTGGCAATGGATTTTTCCATATTCAAAAGTTCTTGCACTCTTTTTTGATTTTCAGATTCTGAAACGGTTTTTACTTCTTGTTGATATTTTTGCAACTTATTTTGATATTCTTGTTGCATTTCCTTAAATTCTTTTTCATAGGTAGCATACAATTTTTTTAATTGTGCTTGTGCTGATTTGAATTCGGGCATTTCCGTCATAATTTTTTGAACATTGATATGTGCAATTTTAGTTTGTGCGCTAACAGTTGTTCCCATCCATAGTAACAATCCTGCAAATAATAGTTTTAAGTGTCTCATACTTATTGATTTTTTATTTTTAATTTATTGATTATTTTTTTGATTATTTTTTTGCTCTCTTTTTTTACGTCTTTCTTCCAAAATTCTTTTTCTTCTTTCTTCTCTTTCTTTTTTTCTTTTGGCAATTAGTTCTTCTTTACTTAATTTCTTTGGTTTATTGAGCTTTTGATTTTTATTATTTTCTTCTTTCTTAGAGAGCGTTGCTTTCTGTTGCTCCTCTTTCTTTTCTAGATTCTCAGGTTCTATCTCTGTTTTCTTCTTTTGTATTTCTTCTGTTTTCGATTTTTCTTTAACCTGATTGGATTTTTTTGTATTTTTATTCTTAGCTGCTTCACGTTTTTTCATGCGTTCTTCCAACATTTTTTTTCTTCGTTCTTCACGCTCTTCTTTTCTTTTAGCAGCCAATTCAGCTCTTCTTTTTTGGGCTTCAGAAAGTTTTTCCTTTCGTTCTTTGGCTCTTTTTTTCTTATCTCCTTTTCTTTTTTCTATTCCTTTTTCTTTTTGGATAAGTTTTAGGATTTTATCCGATATATCCATTTTTGGGTTGGTATAAATGATACCCATTTTATCATTAGACTTATCAAAAATTATATCATATTTTGATGACTGAACCAATTTGGTTACCGCATTAAATACCCGATCTTGAACCGGTGCAACCAAATTTTGTTTCTGTAGAATATAATCGCCTTCCGGTCCAAATTTTTCCAATTGATATTTCAATAAACTCTTTTCTTTAAATGCGATTTCTTCTTCTTTTTCTTGTAAAAGTTCTTTGGTTAATAACACTTTTTCTTGTTCCAAAGAAATTTTCATGTCTTTAATTTCTTGTGTTCTTTTTTCAATTTCTGCTTTCCATTTGTTGGCTTTTTGATCCAATTCTTTCAAAGCAGTCTGATATTCAGGGAGATTTTCCAAGATGTATTCCATGTCTATATAAGCGATACGGATTCTACCTTGCCCGTAATTGGTAATGGTTCCCAGAATAAAGATAATTAAAAATGAAATTCTTTTCATAACTATTAAGTTTTAAGAAAAAACTATGCCAAAATTTTAGGGTTATAATCTTTGGTTCATGATAAAATGTGTTTGCCAACCTGATTTTTTATTACCGATTTTATCAAATCCATAGCCAAAATCAATTCCTAGCAAGCCAAATGCGCTCATGAAAATTCTAACACCTACTCCGGCAGATTTTTTTAATAAAAACGGATTATAATACTTAATATTGTTATAAGTATTGGCGCCTTCTAAGAATGATAGCAAATAAATAGATGCTTGAGGTTTTAGTGTAATAGGATAACGCAACTCCATAGAAAATTTGTTATACATACTTCCTCCTTCGCGATTGAGTGCCAAATTTAATGCATAGTCCGTATATCCTCGCAAAGGAATCACTTCACGGGAATCCAAATTTCCTCCTACCAATCCGCTTCCTCCTACAAAAAATCTTTCAAAGGGCGAAACTCCCAAATTTTTGTTGTAGGCACCCAAATATCCAAATTCGGCTTTGCTTCTCAAAACCAATTTGGAGAAAATGTTGGTATACCAAGTTCCGTTGAATTTTATTTTATAATATTCCAAAAATTTATATTTCTTTTGATTGATTTTTTTATGATTGACTGTCCCATCTTCATTTAAGAAATCAGGATTTTGTTCAATGGTTGCATAATTAAATTTGCTAAACAAAGAGTAGGGGGGAGTCAATTTCAAGTTCAAGCTAAAGTCAGAACCTCCTAGTGGATAGATTGGGTTTGGACCGCTACTGGCTCGTCCAAAAATCAAATTATATGCAAAGTTGTTGGAAATACCATTATCAAAACCGAAGGATGCTCCCAAAGTTGCATAATTTTGTATTTTATAATGGTTTAAGATAACAGAATTACTGATGAAAAAATAATCATCAGGCCACTTAAGTTTTTTTGATAATCCTATAGTTAATCCGGAAATAATAAATTTTTGATTTCTATCGACTTGATAATATCCATTGGTGCCAAATGAGTCATAATCAATACCGTAATAAGTGGAATAATATCCGGATACGGTTAATGCCTGCGGTTTTTTTCCTCCAAACCATGGTTCGGTAAATGAAACACTATAGGTTTCATAACGTTGCGATACCTGAAAATTTAATGCCAATTGTTGCCCGTCACCCATTGGTAGCGGTTTGTATTCTTTTCCGTTAAATATATTTTTTATGGAAAAGTTTTTTAAAGCCAAGCCCAAAGTCCCTATAAAATATTGCCCGTCAAAACCTCCCTGTAATTGTATTTGACTACTTCCGGCTTCTTCTACATGCCAATCCACATCTACAGTTCCTGCATTGGGATCAACATTTTTTAAATCTGGGGTAATTTTTTCAGCATCAAAAATTTGCATTTGAGCCAACTCACGAATAGTTCTGATTACGTTTTGCTTGCTATATGTAGCTCCGGGTAATGTTCTTAATTCACGGAATATAACTTTATCATTGGTTCTGGTATTTCCATTGACGGTAATCTTGTTGAATTTTGCCGGTTTACCTTCATAAATACGTATTTCGTAGTCAATAGTATCATTTCTTACTCCGGTTTCTACGGCATTAATTCGAGAAAATAAATATCCATTGTTTTGATAGAGATTGGTTAAATCTTCACCGTCAGGTTTGCTAGGATCACTGATTCTTTTTTTGAGAAGCACGCCATTGTAAACATCTCCCTTTTTGATACCGAGTATTTTATTGATGAGATTGGTAGAATAGACACTGTTTCCGGTAATTTTTATGTTTCCGAAATAATATTTTTTCCCCTCTTCTAAATTAATATCTATTTGGAGTTTTCCGTTTTTATCAAAATATACTGAATCTTTTATAACACGAGCATTTCGATATCCTTTTTCTTTATAATAATTTTCCAGATTGACTAAATCTTCTTGAAAATCATCGGGGATATATTTTGAACGTTTCCAAAAGCGCCAAATTCTTTTTTCTTTGGTTTTTTTGAGTTTGCGTTTAAGTTTTTTATCGGCTATTTTTTTGTTGCCTTTGATATTTATTTTGTCAATTTTGATACGATGACCTTTATCTACTCTGACCAAAACTTTAACATATTCAGCAGTATCTTTTATAGTTCTGAGATTTACTTTAGCTTTTAAGAATCCTTTCTTCAAATAGGTGTTTCGAATTACTTCTTTGATTTTACTTTTTAGATTCTCACTAAGCACAGCATTTTTTTTCAATCCGGCATCTTTGGCAAATTCTCTTCCTTTGGATTTTGATACACCGATGATTTTTACTTCGGAAATTTTTGGCAATTCGGATAGATCAATTTCTAATATGGCTTTATCATCTGTAGTAGGGATTACATATAGATTGACGTCTGAGAAATAGCCTAATCCCCAAAGTTTTTTTATGATTTGTCCGGTTTTTTCTCCGGGAACTTCAAGAATATCTCCTTTGTTTATTCCAATAAATGCTTTCACGGTTTGCGGATTAAATTCTTTTAAACCGTTAATTTTGATGTCTTGGATTTGATAAATTTTATAATCCTTAGTAGTTTCTTGTCCAAAACCCAAAGTTATGCATAGCAACAGAAGTCCTGTTAGTAGATTTTTAATTTTCTTCATTTTTAATTTGTTCACTTGTTTTTCCAAATCTTCTTTCTCTTTTTTGATAATCATTTAATGCCAAATAATACATTTCTTTATTAAAATCGGGCCATAAAGTGTCCGTAAAATAAAGTTCTGCATAAGCTATTTTCCATAATAGAAAATTACTAATGCGTTTCTCCCCTCCGGTTCTTATCATCAAATCGACATCGGGAAGATTGTGGGTGTAAAGTTGCAAATTTATTTTATTTTCGTCAATATCTTCGGGTAAAATTATATTATTTTTAACTTTTTGTGAGATTTTTTTTGTTGCTTGCACCAATTCGTCCCTTCCACCATAGTTTAATGCAATGCTTAATATCAAGCCCGTGTTATTTTGTGTTTGATTCAACACCTCTTTTAGTGTTTGACGGGTATGATCCGGAAGTTCCTTGATGTTACCAATGGCTTGAAGTTTGATATTTTGTTCTATTAAATCTTTTTGTTGCTCATGTAGGGTTTCTACTAACAAATTCATCAAAGCATCTACTTCTTCTTTGGGTCTGTTCCAATTTTCTGTCGAAAAAGTATATAAAGTCAAAAAAGGAATTTTCAATTGCACACTTTCTTCAACAATTTCCCTTACTCTTTTAGCACCTTCGTGATGTCCGAATACCCTGTTTTTCCCTCTTTTTTTAGCCCAACGTCCATTGCCGTCCATGATAATGGCTATATGAGCAGGAAGTTTTTCTCGAAGTAATTTTTCTTGGATATTGGTCATATTCAATGGTTAAAATCCGAAGTAACAACGCAAATCACCAAATGTGTATATCAATCCAAAGGAAGTAAAAGTATACCAATCATTTGATTGTCTGTTGGTTGTAGGATAAATAGTGTAATGGTCTATATGTTCCGAATATTTTTGAGATCCGTCCAGGTTATCACTAAAATTGTATCGTGCACCGATTTCACTTGAGAACAACCAATGTTCGGATAATTTATACTTAAATCCTACAATCATTGGAATTCCCATTGCTATTCCATTAAATTCATAAGCATTATCCGGATTTCCATTCTGATAAAGTTTTCCAAAATAATTGGAAAGACTCATGCCGGTAAACATATAAGGAGTAAATCGATTATGTTTTCGGCCTCTTAAAAAAGGATTTCTTGGGATGAAATTATATTCAATACCCATGCTTACTTCCATAATATTATTGGTAAATGACCAATTTCTTGTTTGTCTTCCCAGATTATAGGATTCATTATCATAAGCACTTGTAGGAAAATAAGAAAAGCTTAAACGCATAAGCATCCATGGGTTGATGGTGTTTTTAAAAATTAAGCTTCCACCGATATCGGAGGGATAAAAATAATCTTCTTTTCCTATATCACCAATATATTTGGTTCCACCCACTTGTATTCCGATTTCGTATTGCTGAGCGGAAATATTAAGGATATTAACAGCAAAAAATAATAAAAAAAGCGCTTTTTTAAACATAAAAATCTTTCTCATCAAAATATAAGATTTGCAAATATAGTTATTTATCTCAAATTTATTAACGTTTGAACAGCTCTTTTTATTTGAAATTATGGCTTTTTCATTTTTTGTTTTTATATTTATGCGATGAAAAATTGGTTATTTATAATTTTTTTCCCGTTTTGGTTAAATGCTCAAAAAGCTCCTGACTCTTTAAGATTTCAAAAATTGAAATTGGTATTCGGAGGTGATATTATGTGTCATGGACCTCAATTGAGAGCTGCTTATAATGATACTTTGCAATCCTATAATTTTGACAGGAATTATTCTTTTGTAAATTCTATTTTTTCAATGGCAGATTATGTTCTGTTGAATTTGGAAACAACAATTGGAGTTAAGCCCTATTCGGGCTATCCGCAATTTTCTGCTCCACCCGAATTGCTTCAGGCGATAAAAAAATCTGGCATAAATGTCTTGATGACGGCCAATAATCATGCTTGTGATAAACGAAAAAAAGGAATAGTTTCAACTTTGGATTTTTTGGATAGTCTGAATTTTTTTCATGCAGGCACCTATAGGAATCCAAAAGAAAGAAAATTTTTGAACCCTTTGATTTTAAAGAAAAATGGAATCAAGATTGCTGTTCTAAATTATACTTACGGAACCAATGGAATTCCTACACCTTACCCTACCATAGTTGATAAAATAAGCTTGCCGATTATTAAAAAAGATTTGGAAAAAACAAGAAAATATCATCCTGATATCATCATTGCTTTTTTGCATTGGGGAGAGCAATACCATAAATTTGCGAGCAAACAACAAAAAAAGTTGGCTGATTTTTTACACAAACATCAGGTAGATTTAGTAATTGGCTCACATCCTCATGTCATTCAGCCCATGGAAATAAAACGGGATTCCATTGGGAAAATTCATCAAGTAACGATTTATTCTTTGGGAAATTTTATCAGCAACCAAAGAAAATATCCAAGAGATGGAAGTGTTTTGGTGCAATTAACTTTGGCAAAAAATCCCGAGGGAAAAATATGGGTGGATGATTTTCAAACTATTCCACTTTGGGTTTATAAATATTATGAAAATAAAAAAACATATTACTTGATTTTACCTGTAAAAGATTTTATCTTACAACCAGATTTTTTTAAACAAAATTCAGATTATCAAAAAATGATGAAATTTTATAAATATTATCAATCTTTTGAATTCGAAAAACTATAATATCATGGAAAGCTTTTCTAAAATATTGATTTCAATTGGTGTTCTTTTTATTATTTTGGGGCTTTTTACTTGGCTTTTTGGGGGGCTGTTTTCTTGGTTTGGTAAACTCCCCGGCGATATTCGTATACAAGGGCAAAATTATTTTATTTATGCGCCTATTGCCAGCATGATCTTAATAAGTATTTTGATTAATGTGGCGATTTACATTTTTAATCATTGGATTAAGTAAATTTTATTGAAATCTTGATTTTTATAGTATTTTTGCCCTTTAAAAAATATTAAATGTTGATTATTACACTTCAAAGAAAAAAATGCATCGGATGTAATTATTGTGTAGAAGCTGCACCGGAATATTTTCGTATGTCTAAAAAAGATGGTAAAACCAATCTGCTGAGGAGTTATCAAAGAAAAGGTTTTTTTACTTATAAAGAATCCAATCATGAGACTTATGAACAGCTTCAAAAAGCAGCTGAAGTTTGCCCTGTAAAAATTATTGATGTACGCATTAAATAACCTGGGATCGATATAAGAAAATGGTTTTTTTACACATTATAATATTCTAGAATATATTGATAAAATTTAGCAGCGAATAAAAAAATCATAAAAATATAAGAGCCGGCGCAAAGCGCCGGCTCTTATTATATGTCTTTAAGAAATCAAATTATTTTACCAATTTAATTTCAACTCTTCTGTTTTTAGCTCTGCCTGAACGAGTCCTATTGCTGGCAATAGGTTTGGTTTCTCCATAACCTTTGGCTTCCAATTGAGATTTAACACCGTGATCTCTTAAATAGTTTACTACGGCATCAGCTCTTTTTTGAGATAATCTCATGTTAGAGTCAGCTCTACCTATACTATCGGTATGTCCTTCAACGACAAATTTTGCAGTAGGGTATTTTTCCATAATAACTACGATAGCATCCAAAGTTTTAATAGTTTGCGGTTTGAAAGTAGCTTTGCCTGAGTCAAAATAAATCACTTTGGCATACTCTTGCAATTGTGCTTGAACTTCTTCGGAAACTTCAGGACAACCTTTGTTTGAAGCTGGACCTGCAACTTTAGGACAAGCATCATCTTTATCTAATACTCCGTCTTTATCAGTGTCAGCCCAAGGACATCCATTGTTTTCTTTAGGACCTGCAACATCTGGACATTTGTCTTGTGCATCGGCAATACCGTCACCATCTTTATCTGGACAACCGTTTAATGCGGCAACCCCTGCAACATCAGGGCAAGCATCTTTAGCATCAGTTACGCCGTCACCATCTTTATCTGGACAACCATTCATTGAAGCCAAACCTGCAACATTAGGACAAGCATCTTTTGAATCAATGATGCCATCTCCATCAGTGTCAGGACAACCATTGAATTTTTCCAATCCTTTTACATCGGGACAAGCATCGTCTTTGTCATAGATGCCGTCACCATCTTTGTCAGAACCACCAAATTTAACAGCCAAACCAACTCCGTGTTGGAAGTAAGGCAATACATCTGGGTCAAATGTATGATGATATGCAGACTCTACATAAAGTCCTAAATTATCATTCATCCAAAATTCCAAGCCAACTCCACCATTGAGATTTCCAGCGTCAAATTTGTCTAACCATGTATAACCACCACCGGCAAAAATATAAGGATTAAGTTTTTTACCTTCTTTGCAAATGTTGTATTTAACATCCAAATTGGTGTTGATGAATGACCAATCGGAAACTTCCATACTTCCCAATTGGTTAATTTTGTTTGCTTTAAATGAACCTACCAAACTGAAGCCATCTCCAAGAAAACGTCCAATTCTTACATCGGAAATTGCATAAGCAGCATTGTAATGATCAAAATTGAAGAAATCTTTACCTAACTGATCACTGATGTAAGAATAATCCGATTGCCCCGTAGGGTAGAAATCTACAGCATTTAATCCTAATTTTACCAACCAGGGATTATTACTGTCTTGCGCGTTAATTGTTAATGAGCTTAACAATAACAATGTTAAAACTACTAATTGATTTAATTTTTTCATATCCTAAAAATTTAATTTTAATACAAAAATAAACATTTTTTAATAAAAATAACCATTATTTGATAACTTTTAATTTTTTTCCTACTTTTTCAAATGCATTTAATGCTTTTTCCAGATGTTCCTGCGTATGAGCAGCAGACAATTGCACTCTAATTCTGGCTTTGCCCTTGGGAACTACAGGAAAAAAGAATCCAATAACATATATTCCTTCTTTTAGCAATTCATTTGCCATTCTTTGTGATAGTTTTGCATCATATAACATTACAGGGATTATGGGAGATTCACTGTTTCCTATGTCGAAGCCCAATTTTTTCATCCCTTTTTTGAAAAATTCCGTATTTCTATCCAATTGTTTTTTAAATTTATTTTCTACAGATATCATATCAAAAACTTCCAAAGCACCTCCCACTATTTCAGGAGCAAGAGAGTTTGAAAACAGATAAGGACGAGATCGTTGTCGTAACATTTCGATGATTTCTTTTCGTCCAGTAGTATATCCACCCATTGCACCGCCTAAAGCTTTCCCAAGCGTTCCGGTAATAATATCAATTTTCCCCATAACGTTTTTCAATTCAATGGTTCCTCTTCCTGTTTTTCCAATGACCCCAACAGCATGACTTTCATCTACCATTGTCAAAGCATCATATTTTTCCGCCAACTCTACAATTTTGTCCAATTGAGCAATAACGCCGTCCATGGAAAAAACTCCATCGGTTACAATGATTTTAAATCTATGTCCGGTTTCATTGGCTTTCTTTAATTGTTCTTCCAAATCTGCCATATCATTATTTTTAAAACGATAGCGTGCAGTTTTGGTCAGGCGGACACCATCTATGATGGATGCATGATTCAACTCATCTGAAATAATAGCATCTTCAGGACCAAAAAGAGGTTCAAATACACCACCATTGGCATCAAAAGCGGCAGCATATAAAATGGTATCTTCAGTTTGATAAAAATCGGCTATGCGTTTTTCCAGTTGTTTGTGAATGTCTTGGGTTCCACAAATAAAACGGACGGATGCCATGCCATATCCCCGAAGATCCATCATTTTTTTAGCTCCTTGAATGACATCGGTATTGGATGCCAGTCCCAAATAATTATTGGCACAAAAATTTAATACTTTTTGTCCATTATCCAAAGTGATTTCGGCTCCTTGTGGAGAAACAATAATACGCTCGTCTTTAAATAAACCGGCAGATTTGATGTCTTTTAATTCTTTTAATAGGTGATTTTTGAATTTATCGCTATACATAATTGTTGTTTTGGTTTTTAGCAAATGTAATAAGATTATTTATAAATTTGACTGAAAAAAGTTCAATAAAACAAATCCAATATAAATTTGTATTTTTGAACATTCATTCAAGGGATATGTTAAACAAAAATTTGGATCCGGACAAAAATCATCTTCCAAAAGAAGAATTGGAGATAGAAAAGAAATTGCGTCCGTTAAATTTTGATGATTTTACAGGGCAAGAACAAGTAATTGAAAACCTCAAAGTATTTGTTCAAGCGGCAAACTTACGCGATGAAGCTTTGGATCACACTCTTTTTCACGGACCTCCCGGATTAGGAAAAACCACTCTTGCACATATTTTGGCTAACGAGTTGGGAGTGAATATTAAAATAACTTCCGGTCCGGTATTGGATAAACCCGGTGATTTAGCCGGATTACTTACCAATCTCGAAGAAAGAGATGTCTTATTTATTGATGAGATTCATCGTTTGTCTCCGGTTGTTGAAGAATATTTATATTCGGCGATGGAAGATTATCGTATTGATATCATGATTGAAAGCGGTCCGAATGCCCGAACGGTTCAAATTCATTTGGAACCCTTTACTTTAATAGGCGCTACTACGCGTTCGGGTCTATTGACAGCTCCTATGCGTGCAAGATTTGGTATCAATGCACGTTTAAATTATTATTCCAAAGAGTTGTTGACTATCATTGTTCAGCGAAGTGCGGGAATTCTCAAAGTCCCTATTACCATGGAAGCGGCAATAGAAATTGCAGGAAGGAGTAGAGGAACCCCAAGAATTGCCAATGCTTTATTGAGAAGAGTTCGTGATTTTGCTCAAATCAAGGGAGATGGTAAAATTACTATAGAAATTGCAAAATATGCTTTATCTGCTCTCAGTGTTGATGAACACGGATTGGATGAGATGGATAACAAAATTCTTCATACAATTATTGATAAATTCAAAGGAGGTCCGGTTGGGATCAGCACCTTGGCAACAGCTGTAGGCGAAAATGCCGAAACCATCGAAGAGGTTTATGAACCTTTTTTGATACAAGAGGGCTTTTTGATGAGGACACCTCGTGGTCGTGAAGCTACAGAGTTGGCATATAAACATTTGGGAAAACTTAGAAATCCTGACCAAGGTTCGTTTTTTTAATAAGTAAAAATAAGTAAGTTATGGCATCGGGATTTTTTGCACTTTTTGATGATATTGCTACACTCATGGACGATGTGGCTACAATGGGAAAAGTGGCCGCCAAAAAAACAACAAGTATTTTAGGAGATGATTTGGCAGTGAAATCCAATCAAGCTTCAGGTTTTGTATCCGAAAGAGAACTTCCGGTAATTTGGGAGATTTTAAAAGGATCTTTGGTAAACAAAGTTATTATTTTGCCTGTAGCTTTTCTATTGAGTATTTTTTTGCCTCAAGCCATTATCATTTTACTTTTATTAGGTGGAGCATATTTGGGATACGAAGGTTTTGAAAAGGTTTTTGAATGGATTTTTCATAAAAATATCAACAAAAATCGACAAAATCCAATAGAAATTCCATCAAAAAAAGATATTTTGGAGTTTGAAAGAACAAAGATAAAATCGGCGATCAAAACTGATTTTGTTTTGTCACTTGAAGTTATAATTGTTGCTTTGGGTATTGTTAAAGATGAGCCGGTTTTGGCAAGAATAATTATCGTTACACTGGTAGCTATTGGAGCAACCATTGGTGTTTATGCAATAGTTGCACTTATTGTTCGTTTGGATGATATCGGTTACAAAATTAAATATTATTCTTCGAGTAAATTTTTCAATAAATTGGGTGACATACTTATTCATTCATTGCCAACAGTTGTTCGTGTTCTGATGATTGTCGGAACGATCGCCATGTTTACGGTTTCGGGTGGCATTTATCACCATAATATAGAATTTTTACATTCTTTTCTTTCAACATTTCCATCAATTTTAACAGAAATTATTATAGGTTTTGTCGTGGGAGGATTTGCTTTTGCATGTGTAAAAATGTCGATGTATATAATAAAAAAGTAAAAAAACCATCCTTAAAATAAGAATGGTTTCATTTATCTTTTTTATAATTGCTTATGAAAAAATTATTTTTCTTCGTTTTTTTTCTCTTCTTTTCCTTCTTTGAAAAGTTCTTTGGTTATTATTTCATCATAGACATTTTCAGGCAATGCTCCGGGTTGCATCATGGGAGTTCCTTCAACTGGAATAAACAATATGCTGGGAATACTTCTGATACCAAACATTCCGGATAATTCTCTTTCTTTTTCTGTATCTACTTTATATACTTTAAGTTTTCCTTCATATTTATTAGAAAGATTTTCCATGATAGGAGCTACCATTTTACAAGGTTGACACCAGTCTGCCCAGAAATCAATGATGGCAGGAATATCTCCTTTATATTTCCATTCTTTTTCATTTTCGTAATCGAAAATTTCATCTTTAAATTTTTGTAAGGTCAAATTAATTGTTGCCATAAATCTTTTTTTATTTTTTATAATGAGCGGCAAATATACGATATTTTTATGCTCAAAGTCAAGTATTTGATAAAAAAAGAGACTGCTTTAAAAACAGTCTCTTCATAATTGTAAAAGTTACCCATTGAATTATCTTTTGATAATCTGTTTGGTTCCTATGGTTTTATCGGTTGTAATTTTCAAAATATAGTTTCCTGCAGGAAGATTACTTAAATCAATTTGAGAATTCATTCCGTTATTTTCTTGTGAAAATATAGTTTGTCCTGCAATATTGATCAAACTTATTTTTAAGATATTTTCGTTTGCTTTAAGTAAAACAACATTATTAGTAGGATTGGGATAAACTTTTAATCCTTGGATTTGATTATCAGAAATAGAAAGCGTAGTTCCGTGGATGGCACAAACAGTATATTCGTCTTGAGTAGCAGATCCCATAAGTGTGGCAGCTCCGGTTGTTTTATCGAAACTATATAATCCACCAGAACCATTATTTCCTGAAACTACATAAAGCGTTCCATAAATATTTCCTGTGGTGGGATCGGCTCCCAAATCTTGTGCATACCTTAAGTCTTGTCCAATTGCTCCAACTACTGTAGCACCACCTGTAGTTTTGTCAATGGAATAAAAATTATCATCTCCTAAATCTATACCATAAAGATTATCATTATTGTCTGCTGCAATTCCAATCATCACACCTCCTCCATTATTCATGGCACCTACTAATTGAGCTTCCAATAAAGGATTGTTTATTACATATAATTCTGTAGGAGTTGAAATATAAACCCCTGCAGAAGTGGCAGCAATTCCTGAAGCAGAACCAGACAAACCTTTGATATTGCCGTATTTGTATGCATTTCCGGAACCATCAATAAAATATACAGTATTGGTTCCATATTCAATACCTACTAATTTGTTGTTTACAAATGTACCGGCAGTCAAAAAATCATTGGTAGTTAATGCAGCTACATCATTAACTGTTGCTGAAGGTATATCAATAGTTGTCAAATGATCTTGATCACCGGAAGAATCTGCATCAAAGGCATCATAAGAATAGACTTTATCATCTGTATAGGTAGACGCATAATCCACAATATTTAAAGGAGCCGAAAAACTGTCATTAGCTGCATTAGCATCACCAGTCAATACTACAGTAGCTTGTAAAGTATAGGTTCCGGCAGGTAGATTTGCTGGTGTTGTAGCTACGGCATCGTAAGAATCTCCAAGAGCCACGGAAGCGCCTGTAACGTTTACTGTTTCATTATAAACTACTGTATTTGTAGCATCAGAAATCTGAATTTGAACATCAAAATTACTTTGTGTATTTGATCCATTATTATAAACTGTTGATTTTACAACAAAATTTTCTCCGGATTGATAAGTGCCGGGGAAAACATCTGTTACTGCCAAATCATCCGCATCGGGTTCAATAATAGAGATATTATCCACTGCCCAATACCAGTCATAGTTGGCATTATAATAATGGAATCTTACTTGGAAATTGGCATTTTTATAGGCAGTTACATCTATTGATTGATGGTCAGGGGCACCCCAAGCACCAACCGTTGAACTACTGGTATAAACATTGACCCATTGTGTTCCGTCATAAACGTCTACATCGGCAATTTCATTTCCACTGTAAATTTTAAGATAATGATCAAAAGATAAGATAACTGCTGCAGCTGCACTAACGTCAACAGCAGGGCTAGTCAGTTCAGTGTCCAAAGCAACAGATCCAGCCGAGTCACTATCAATGATAGCAAATGGGGTTCCATCCAAAGTGTTGCTGTTGTAGTCTGTAACACCTTGCCAAGCACCATTACCCGTATTGTCTACTACATTCCATGTAGCAGGAATTCCGGAATCAAAACTTTCATTTAGGTAAGAAGTGGTATTGGCATTTCTCATATGATCATAGTGATGTTCTACGGGTCTCACATGATTTAATCGGGCTCTTTCCATTTCTTTGGTGAAGAAACGGTTACTTTGTGCTGTTAATCCTGTAACAGCCAATAACAAAATTAATAATGTAGTTTTTTTCATAATTTTTTTTTAAAAATGAATATGCAATTTATTTATTTATTTTTTAGTTTACTTATAAAAGTAAAAAAAAATGCAAAAAATACCAAAATCTCAAAAAATACTTATATAAATTTAGAAATATTAAATTATAAGCTTTTCTATTAGAAAAAATTAAATAGCTTTCAACAAAAAATCTATAAAATTTTACTCTTTAAAGTTGATTTTTC
>JALSTJ010000110.1 GCA_026983815.1 Flavobacteriales bacterium | reverse complement strand
AACGAAAAAATTATTGATGATTTTGAAATGGGAGCATCAGGTTCCGGCGCCCATTCATATACCGAAACCTTAAATACTACGCTACCTTCTCCTATGCCATTAGGACAACATATCATGCGAATAAGAACCAATTGGCAACATCCTGTTCCCGATGCATGTTCTGATGTTGATTATGGAGAAACCGAAGATTATACGGTTAATGTAGTTACTTCCAGTGGAATTGATGCATTCTCCAATGCACAAATCAATATACAAACCATTGGTGAGAATCATTTTATGATTAACTTAATCAACAGCAACATACACAATGAAATAACACTGACAGTCTATAATGTAGCCGGACAAGAACTTGTTCACCATTATTTACATAAAGTCAATGGAAAATATCAATATGACTTAGACATGTCTTATGTATCCAAAGGAGTTTATCTCTTGAGAATAGGAAATAATGAAGGTGGACTAGTCAAACGAATTCTGGTAAAATAAGTCCAAAAAACAAATCTATTAAGACCGTCAAAAACAGACGGTCTTTTTTATGCTTTCACAAAAAAATAATGTAAATTTGTAAAAAACTAAATCATTATTATGAAACAAATAATATTTTACATACTTTTTGTAGCAACTACACTTTTGCATGCTCAAAAATTAAAAAAATCCGATTTGCTTAAAATCGAAAAAGATATTTACAAAACAGCAATTTCCAATTATGATTGGGATGTTGCCAAAAATGCCATTTATCACATAACGGAACTCGAAGGTAAATCATCAACTTATATGGATTCTTTGGCATATATCTATTTTAATACCAACAAATTTGTATCAGCTGTAAAAGTAGCTGACAAAATTTTAGGACAAAGAAAAAATCAAGCAATTTTGGAATTAAAAGCGGTCTCATTAGAAAAACTGAATTTACCCAAAGATGCTATTAATATTTATGAAAAAATTTATGCCAAACAAAAAACAGTTGCGCTAGCATATAAATTGGCTTCATTACAAGCTCAGCTCAAGCGTTCCGTAGAAGCTTATCAAACACTTAGATCTGCTGAAAATCTAAAATTCCCTAAAAATGTACAAATAGCTTTTCCAACAGCAAAAAAAGGAAAACAACAACAAATACCTTTGAAAGCCGCTTATTACAATTTGATGGCAATGACTGCCTATGATTTACATAATTTTGATATGGCTATACAATATTTTGATAAAGCCCTGAAAATCAAACCCGACTTTTTTGTTGCCAAACAAAATAAACAAGCCATTGAGTTAATGAAGAAAAAATTGGAAAATCAAAATCCGCCACCACCTGAAAAAAATAACAAACCTCCTAAATCTGATAAATAATCTTGTAAAATTCTATAAAAATTATTATTCCGGAAAAGCTTATTTTTGCAGTTCCGGATTTTTTTCTAATTGACTTGTTTCAACAGTAAACCGGTTTTAACTTTTGTAATATGAAAAATAAAAAAATAAATATCATAACCATGGGTTGTTCCAAAAATGTTTATGATAGCGAGAACATTATGGGACAATTGTCTCACAAAGGTTATGAAGTGGAACATAATAGTAATAATGCAAGTGATATTGTTATAATTAATACTTGCGGTTTTATTTATGATGCCAAACAAGAATCCATAGATACCATTTTGGCGGCTATCAAAGATAAACAAGCAGGTCGTATTGAGAAAGTTTATGTAACGGGTTGTTTAAGTGAGCGTTATAAAAATGAATTGCCGGCTGAAATTCCCGAAGTGGATCAATATTTCGGGACGCATGATATGATTGAATTATTGAAAACATTTGATGTGGATTATAAGCATGAGTTGATAGGTGAACGAAAATTAACGACGCCTTCTCATTATGCTTATCTTAAAATTTCCGAAGGTTGCGACCGAAGTTGTTCTTTTTGTGCCATTCCGTTGATTCGTGGCAAACATCGATCGCGTAGTATTGAAAGTTTAATTTTGGAAGCCGAAAAACTTGCCGCAAAAGGAGTGAAAGAATTGATTTTAATCGCTCAGGATTTAACTTTTTACGGATTGGATTTATACGGAAAAAGACGTTTAAACGATTTATTGAAAGCATTGGTAAAAGTGGAAGGGATAGAATGGATACGTTTACATTACGCTTATCCAACGGGTTTTCCCGAGGAAGTCATTCAAACCATTGCCGAAGAAGAAAAGATTTGCAACTATTTGGATATTCCCTTACAACATATCAACGATGATATCCTAAAATCCATGCGTAGGGGACACAACCGTAAAGTAACCGAAAATTTAATAAAAAAAATGCGAAAAGCTGTTCCCGATGTGGCAATACGCACTACTTTGATTGTCGGCTATCCGGGAGAAACCGAAGAAAAATTTCAAGAACTCAAACAATGGGTAGCAGATACCGAATTTGATCGTTTGGGCGTTTTTACTTATTCTCATGAAGAAAATACTCATGCGGGAAAATTGACAGATGATGTGCCGGAAGCAATCAAAAAACAACGACAAGAAGAAATAATGGAAATGCAAGCCGGAATATCTTATGAAAAAAATCAACAAAAAATCGGGAAAACTTACAAATGCCTGTTTGACCGCTTGGAAAACGGATATTTTGTCGGAAGAACCGAATATGACTCTCCCGAAGTGGACAATGAAGTCCGTGTAAATGCTCAGGAACATTATATCGAAATCGGGAAATTTATCGATATAAAAATTGAAAATGCCGAAGCGTTTGATTTGTATGGGGTGCCGGTGAGGTAAATTTATAAAGACAACTCATTAATACTTATCAATTTCCCAAGCAAATCGTCCAATTGATCCAATGGCAACATATTGGCGGCATCGGATTTTGCTTCTTTTGGATTGTAGTGGGTTTCCAAGAATATTCCGTCCACACCGACAGCCATTCCCGCCTTGGCAATGGTTTCGATGAGTTCGGGGCGACCACCCGTTACACCATTGCTTTGATTGGGTTGCTGTAACGAATGCGTGATATCCAAAATTACCGGAGCGAATTTTTGCATCACGGGAATTCCACGAAAATCCACCACCAAATCTCCATAACCGAACATTGTTCCGCGTTCGGTTATCATTACTTGATGATTTCCGCTTTGCACTACTTTATCTACGGCAAACTTCATGCTTTCGGGGCTCATAAATTGTCCCTTTTTCAGATTAACGGTTTTGCCGGTTTTGGCAGCCGCTACTACCAAATCGGTTTGACGGACTAAAAAAGCGGGAATTTGCAATACATCTACA
>JALSTJ010000109.1 GCA_026983815.1 Flavobacteriales bacterium | reverse complement strand
ATAAAAAAGCCAAATATTGCAGAAAAAGACAATGTTGTAATCTTGGCTCAATCCAAAGAGGATATTAAAAATATGCCTTGTGAAAAAGTAATACCGCTTTTGCAAGAAAAATTCGATAAAGAAAAATTTCAGTTCGTTAAAACTCCCAAACATTGGATGTTTGTGCTGAATACCAAAAAAATGAATGCGGAAGAAATTCGCAAAAAAGCCAATGAAATTTTTCAAAAAGTAAAAGATGAAAAGGATTTAACGCTAATTGGAAAAGACAAAGAACAATTAAAAGCTTTTATCGAAGGTTTTTATTTGTCGGGCTATCAGTTTTTGAAATATTTTAAAGACCAAAAGAATAAGAAAAACAAATTTGCGGAATTGAAAGTTGTCGGATTAACCGCTAAAGAAATCAATACCTTAAAAAATGTATTGGACGCTACGCTTTGGGCAAGAGATTTGGTAAACGAACCCGTTTCTTTTTTAGATGCCAAACAATTAGCCAAAGAAATCGAGAAAAAAGCCGAAAAAGACGGCCTGAAAGTAAAAGTTTTACATAAAAAAGAAATAGAAAAATTGGGAATGGGTGGTTTATTAGCCGTTAACAAAGGTTCGGAAACTCCACCTACATTTACCATTATCGAATGGAAACCCAAAAATGCGAAAAACAAAAAACCTATTGTTTTGGTAGGAAAAGGAGTAGTTTACGATACGGGAGGTTTGAGTTTAAAACCAACACCTCATTCAATGGATTTGATGAAAAGCGATATGGCAGGCGCTGCAATGATGGCAGCTACAATGGAAGCTTTGGCAAAAAACAATGTTCCGGTTTATGTAGTAGCTTTGATTCCTGCTACGGACAATCGTCCCGGAAAAAATGCTTATGCACCCGGTGATGTGATTAAAATGTATGACGGAACTACCGTAGAAGTCCTAAATACCGATGCCGAAGGACGAATGATATTAGCCGATGCCATTGCCTATGCCGATAAATACAAACCCGAAGTTATCATAGATGCGGCAACACTTACGGGAGCAGCTGTTAGAGCTATTGGAGACAAAGCGGCAATTGTAATGGGAAATGCTCCGAAAAAATATATCAACAAACTTGAAAAATCAGGAAACAAGACTCACGAACGTGTAGTAGAATTTCCTTTTTGGGACGAATGGAAAGAAGAAATGAAATCCGACATTGCCGACCTTAAAAACATTGGAAGCGGAAATGCAGGAATGATAACTGCCGGAAAATTCTTGGAACATTTTGCCAAGCAACCTTATATCCATATTGATATTGCAGGTCCCGCTTTCTTGGAAAGTCCGCAAGACTATAAAGGCAAAGGTGCAACAGGATTTGGCGTGCGATTGCTCTATAATTTTTTTGAAAATTTGTAGAAAAAACCTTAAAACGAGATAAAAAGTGGTATTTTTATAAATATCACTTTTTTTTAATTTTTATTTGCAATAAAATATTCTAAAAGTCTATATTTATGGGGAGGATATTTTGTAAATTAGGTATTCTGTTTTTTTATAATATCATAAATTAAATGTTTAAATCAGAGGCGAATGAATTTTGCCATACCCACCCTACGAAGTTCTTGCTTAAAACTTACGACGAAGAAGCGTAAAAATGAAATCTGTTCGAAGTCTTTGTGAGGTACGAACAAAGACAAGTTATTTCATTTTAGCTTCAAGGTCCGCCAGCTGGCGGATTGCAAGGTTTTCGTCAGGCTAGATTTTTTTGTTACTTTTTTTATCGATGGAAAAAAGTAATGATAAAAAATTTTTGGAATGTCTCAATACGGAAAACAAGACTATAAAGGCAAAGGTGCAACAGGATTTGGCGTGCGATTGCTCTATAATTTTTTTGAAAATTTGTAGAAAAAAACCTTAAAACGAAATAAAAAGTGGTATTTTTATAAATATCACTTTTTTTAATTTTTATTTGCAATAAAATATTTGTAAATTTAAGCAAAACAAAAATCCAACATTATGAAACTTTCAGGTATAATCATAGCAGGAGGAAAAAGTTCCAGAATGGGAGCAGATAAAACCCAAATGCAATTCAACGACAAAACATTTTTGGAACATGCAGTGGATTTACTCAAAGATTTTACCGATGAAATCATCATTAGTATCAATAGAGAAACGGATTTGGGTATACATACCGTAAAAGACGAAATTCCCGATATAGGTCCTTTGGGTGGACTATATACGGCTTTGAAAAATATTCAAAATAATGCTGCGATTGTAATTCCTGTCGATACGCCATTGTTATCCAAAGATGTTTTAAAATATTTAATCGAAAATTATTCCGAACACTACCAAGCTTGTATTTTTGAAGTCAATGGAAAAACAGAAGCGCTTGTAGGAATTTATCACCAAAATATTTTACCCGAAATTGAAGAACAAATTAGAAAAAAAGATTATAAACTTCAAAATTTATTACAAAAATCAGTTGCCCGTAAAATAAATGCCGATATTTTTGCTGCGGATTTTATAAATATCAATACACCAATTGATATGGAACGTATCAAATGAAACAGCAAGAACAGACAAATAACACCTGGCTAAAAGCCGCAGTAATAGGAAGCATTTGGGCTTCATTCGAAATAGTATTCGGAAGTTTTTTTCATAGTTTACGTTTACCGTTTGCAGGAACTTTTCTTACATTTTTTTCTTTGGTATTGCTGATAGCTTTTTCCTACAAATGGCAAGGACGCGATTTGTATTTCAAAGCCGGAATTATCGCTGCCCTGATGCGTTCGATGATGCCAACCTCCGTCATTTTGGGACCTTTGATAGGAATACTCACCGAAGCCATAATGTTTCAGATGGCAATCAATATTTTCGGACGAAACTTTTTTGCTTACAGTTTGGCAGGCATTTTGGCTATGTTCAGCGCCATTATTCACAAAATTGTAAGCATCATACTAATTTACGGATTTGATATAGTCAAAATCCTTAAAAATCTTTACTTCGTTTTTTTAAAAACCACCCACATCCAGCTCCAATTCAAGCAATTGTTCATAGTAGTCGCTATAACTTACATCTTGTTAGGCATATTGGCGGCTTTATTCGGAATGAAAATCGGAAAATCCATAACAAAACTACAAGCACAAACCCGAACACCCCCACAAAATTTAGAAATCAAGCAATCCATTTTCGAGCTCCCCGACTTTCATTATCATTCCAAATATATTCTATTGCACCTATTGATTTTGATACTCATTTTAGCCGGACTTGAATTTTACAAACTC
>JALSTJ010000108.1 GCA_026983815.1 Flavobacteriales bacterium | reverse complement strand
GAACAGCAGAATTTGCACTGATATAAATATTGGAAACAGAAAAATTTCTCGACAAATAAAGTCCTCCGGTTAAATAGGTTTTAAATTTTTTGGAATACATCAAATTCAATCCACCTCCCAATTTATAATCTTTTATTTTTTTGGAATGACTGATATTCAGACTAAAAATATTTCTTTCGACAGATTTTGTATAGACCACTCCATCTTTGGTCTCTATCGGCTGACTTAATGTTTCACCCAAAACATTACTCCAAATTTTTTGATTTTGTGCATTGATATGAAAATAGGTTTTACCGGCTTTTGTAAACACTTTGGTTTTTATCCCTGCCGAAAATTTTTGCGTTTTATGAAAATTATGTCCCTTGTAATAAAACCCGGGAGCATATTGCGCCGTATCTTGTCCGTTGATATAATAACTGTTATTGTATTGATAAACACTTTCACGAAAAAGTTGAAACTCATCAAAATGCAAACGATAATTCAAATAGGGTTCAAAAACTTGTCTATTTCCCATTTTTTTGGAAATCGATGCAAAATATCCCCTGGTTTTCTCAAATTGCCAAGGGTATTTTGAAGTGTAAAAACTATTGGCTCCAAAATCTTTTTGTTGATAACCCGCTTGTATATTTACCGGATGATTTTTTGTAGCAATCAAAATTTGCAAAAAATCTTTGATGCTATTGAAATCCGTATTATTGATATCGGAATTTTTTAAATATCCATCGGATTTTTGATAAGTAAAACCGTTATAGACGGATATTTTTTTATAAGTATTTTGCAAATTCCCGAATATTTTAAAATATGCGTTTTGACCGGCTTTTATTCCCGTTTCGGCATAATCGTTTAAAGGTTTTTTCGTAATAATATTCACCACTCCGCTATAAGCATTCATTCCGAAAGACTGTCCCGATGCTCCTTCCCAAACTTCAATTCTCTGAATCATATCCAAGGATACGGGCAAGTCCAAATTATGATGACCGGTTTGAAAATTATTAACCGGAATACCATTTAACAATACCAAAACCTGATCAAAATTTCCCCCGCGAATACTGATATCGGATTGCACACCTTTACTTCCACGCGTTCGTATATCCATACCGGCGATATTCTCCAATAATTCATCTATATTCTCCACAGGTAAAGCGGAAATTTCTTTGGCGAAAATAACTTTTACGGATTTCGGAACATCTTTTTTGGAAAAAATTTGACCCGTAGAAGTAGAAATAACTATTTGCCTTAAAGTGTCTTTTTGAATGGACTGTTGCGCATCAATTGGTAAAACAAATAATAATATATATATGTATAAAAATTTTTTCATTTCTTTTTTTGAAAACGCAAGATAGGAAAGATAAATTTTTATAAAAGTAAATTTTAAGTAAATTTTTACAAAAAAAAGCCATCCGTAATGAATGGCTTTTTAAACAACAATAAAATCGGATTTATCTAATTCTATCGACGGATTTTACAAGGGCTTCATCGCGCTTAATATACTTATTGGCAGTAAGTAAAAAAACGATAGAAACCAGCGGTATCAGCCACTCAATGTCCTTCTCAGAAAATTTCTTTTCTCCGGACAATATCCCTGATTGGTAAAAAGATAAACCCGAAACAATTAATATTAGTAAAATGACTAAATAATTCAATCGAATTTGTAATTTTCTGTTTTTAAATAGAAAAATATTAATAAAAACCAATAACGATGCTATACTAAATCCGACAAAAGTCAGTGAAAAATCGCCGTCAAATCCAAAAAAGCTTGCAAAACTCAATAAGGTAAAAGCGATTAACATAAAAATCGTCTGAATACGTTGTAGCATATATTATATATTTTTATTTAACACAAAAGTAAGTATAATTTTCAATGTAGAAAAATCGGAAGTAGAAAAAAATTTTTTGAAATCCTTTGAATTAAAAAAAAATTCTTATTATTGCACTATAAAACACACGCTACTACGTGATTTTTCAAAACTGAATCTAAACTTTATAATATTATAAAATCTCATCCGTGTAATAACACATTAAAAAAATTATTGATATATGTTTGATATTGAAGCTTTAAAGCAGCTAAAACTTGCCGAATTGCAAGATATAGCAAAAAAAATCGGAGTTAAGAAGTATTATCATCTTAAAAAAATGGAACTGATTTACAAAATTTTGGATTTCCAAGCGGATAATCCCGATAAAGTTAAAGAAGTAATCACTCCAATCAAAAACGAAACCCCAAAAGATATAAGTGCTAATAAAAAACCAAAAAGAAAAAAAAGCACTAAAACCGAAAACAAGGTTACACCAAAGGAACAAACACAATCTACCGATAAAAAGTTGGAAAACAAGACGGAAGAAAATAAAGAAACTAATAATTCTTCAAATAAAAATCAGCGAAAAAGGAGAAAAAGAGTGTCCAATGATGACAAACAAACTCCCGCTCAAACCAACAAGGAACAAAAAATCAAAAAAGAAGAAAACAAAATTTCCGAAACCAAAGAAAATCATTCTGCAAGCGAATCAAAAGAACAAGAAAAAAATACCAAAAACAGAGATTACTCACAAAAAAATCAACGGAATAGAAACCAAAAAAGAGACGAATTTGAATTTGACGGAATTATCGAAGCCGATGGTGTTTTGGAAATTCACAATGACGGTGGATACGGTTTTTTACGTTCAGCCGATTTTAATTATTTAAGCTCTCCCGATGATGTGTATGTTTCGCCTTCACAAATTCGCCTTTTCGGGTTAAAAACAGGAGATACCGTTCAAGGAATTGTCCGTCCGCCCAAAGAAGGTGAAAAATATTATCCTTTGATAAAAGTATTAAAAATAAATAATCAAGATCCGCAAATTGTTAGGGACCGAGTAGCTTTTGAACACCTTACGGCATTATTTCCCAATGAAAAATTAAACTTAGCCGGTAGAGGTGCTACACTTTCTACAAGAGTTGTGGATTTGTTTGCTCCCATAGGCAAAGGACAACGTGCAATGATCGTTTCCCAACCCAAAACGGGAAAAACCATGTTGCTTAAAGATATTGCCAACGTAATCTCTTACAACCATCCCGAGGTTTATCAAATAGTTTTACTGATAGACGAACGTCCGGAAGAGGTTACCGATATGAAAGAAAGTGTCAGAGGCGAAGTAATTGCTTCCACTTTTGATGAGCCCGCTTCGAATCACGTAAAAGTGGCAAATATGGTGATTGAAAAAGCCAAAAGAATGGTAGAAAGCGGAATGGACGTTGTAATTTTGCTGGATTCCATTA
>JALSTJ010000107.1 GCA_026983815.1 Flavobacteriales bacterium | reverse complement strand
TTTCAATAATGGGTAATGCCGTAAGTGAACCGCCTCCTTTTACTTTGTCTTTTAAAGGAGCAGGAACGTCATTCATTTTTTTTGCAATTTCATCGTTATCGATAATTTTAGCCGCACGTTCCAACAAACGAGAGTGCAAATAGAACACATCTCCGGGATATGCTTCACGTCCGGGGGGACGACGTAGCAACAACGAAATCTCACGATAAGCAACCGCTTGCTTAGACAAATCGTCATAAACAATCAATGCCGGGCGTCCGGTATCTCTAAAATATTCGCCTATGGCAGCTCCGGCATAAGCGGCATAAACTTGCATAGGTGCAGGGTCGGAAGCATTGGCAGCTACAATAGTAGTGTATTCCATAGCTCCGGCTTCTTCCAAAGTTTTATGAATTTGTGCAACCGTAGAAGCTTTTTGACCAATGGCTACATATATGGAATATACCGGTTCTCCTGCATCGTAAAATTCTTTTTGGTTGATAATAGCATCAATAGCTACGGTAGTTTTTCCCGTTTGACGGTCTCCGATAATCAACTCCCGTTGTCCACGACCAATAGGAATCATTGCGTCAATAGCTTTGATCCCGGTTTGTAAAGGTTCATTTACGGGCTGACGGAATATTACCCCCGGAGCTTTTCTTTCCAAAGGCAAATTGATGGTTTCTCCTTGGATAGGTCCTTTACCGTCAATGGGGTGTCCTAGCGTATTTACTACTCTTCCGATTAAACCTTCTCCTACGGGGATGGATAAAATTCTGTTTAATCTTTTAACACTTGAACCTTCTTTTATATCCAAATAGGGTCCCAAAATTACAATACCTACGTTGTCTTCTTCCAAGTTCAAAACAACCCCTTCGGTTCCGTTATCAAATTCTACCAATTCACCGTATTGTGCATTGTTCAATCCGTAAACCAAGGCAATACCGTCTCCTACTTGTAAAACCGAACCGGTTTCTTGTAGTGATGCTTCGGATGAAACACCGGAAAGTTCTTCCTTTATTATTGCCGAAATTTCTGATGGTTTTATTTCTGCCATATCTATAATTTGTTTAATTTTCTACTAATTTTGATTTGATTTTATTTAGTTTTCCTTTGATACTTGCATCATATCTCAAATCCTCAACATTAAGAATAAAACCTCCCAATATGGAAGGGTCTATTATTTTTAATAAATCTATCTCTTTACTACCGGTCAGTTCTTTTATTTTTTGATAAATCCGTTGTTCCAATTTTTCATCTAACGGAACAGCTGTGGTAACGGTAGCTTTGATAATTCCTTTTTGTTTTTTATAATAATTATCAAATGCCTTATAAACATCTTCCAATAAATTCAAACGGTCATTATTAGCCAATACTTTTAATAAATTTGCAGTTAAAGGATGGACTTTTGAAGCAAATATTTTATGGATAATATCATACTTTTTTGAAGTATTTATCGTAGGATTTGACAATGTTTTTTGCAAATCCGGATTTTGTTTAATGCTATGATAGATTAAAGACAAATCCTTATAAATTGCCTGCAATTCATTTTTTTCGTTTGCCAATTCAAACAATGCTTTCGCATATCTTTTTGCCGCCTTATTCATATTTAATTTAATTTGATATCAGAAATCAATTTTTCTATATGCTTTAATTGCGTATCTTTATCTTTCAACTCTTGCGAAAGAACTTTTTCAGCCATATTGATACTTAATTCCGATACTTGATTTTTTAGTTCTTTTACCGCTCTTTGTTTTTCATTTTCAATTACTTCTTTGGCTTTGGCAATTTCTTTGTTAGCCACTTTTTGAGCATCTTCTTTTGCCTGATTAATGATTTGTTCTTTCATTTGCTTGGCTTCTTTCAGCATTTGATCTCTTTCGGCACGAGCTTCATTCAATATTTTTTGATTATCGGCTTTTAATTTTGCCATTTCTTCTTTTGCCAAATCTGCTTGCGCCAAAGCATCTTCAATTGATTTTTCACGTTCTCCTATAATGTTCAATATAGGTTTCCAAGCCAATTTGTAAAACAAAACGGCAAAAACCAAAAAGAATAAAGTGGTCCAAAAAACCAAAGTTTCGGGATGAAAAAATTTCATAACTTATATTTTTATTGTAATTAATTTTCTTTAATTGAAAGGAAATCCATAACCAACCGTTACAGATTTCCTTTTTGATTTTTTTTACTTGGATTGCATAGCGACTACTACGGCAAAGAAGGCAACCCCCTCTACCAAAGCTGCTGCTACAATCATCAAAGTAAATAATTTTCCGTATAGTTCAGGTTGTCTTGCTGATGCTTCCAAAGAAGAACCACCGATTTTACCGATACCGATTCCGGCACCGATAGCTGCTAAACCTGCTCCTATACCTGCTCCAATTGATGCTGGCATAACATTTAGTTTTTATGGTTAATATTTCAAATTTATCCGGAACCTTTCCGGTTATATATTAAAGTTTTCAATACTTGAAAACCCGAATATTCAATTTATCAATGCGCTTCTTCTTTTACAGCCATTCCAAAATAAATAGCCGACAAAAGCGTAAACACATAAGCTTGCAAAAATGCTACCAATAATTCACTGATATACATAAAAATCGTAGCAAAACCCGATGCCAAAGGCACACCCCAATTTTTAAATACAAAAATCAATGTAACAAAAGTCAAAATAATCGTATGTCCTGCAAAAATATTGGCAAAAAGTCGTATCATCAATGCAAACGGCTTGGTAAACATACTTAATATTTCGATTAATGCAATAAAAGGTTTCAAAATAATCGGCACACCCGGTGGCCATAAAATATGTTTCCAATAAGATTTATTACCGCTTATATTTGTAATAATAAATACAATGGTAGCCAAAACAAAAGTTACCAGTATATTTCCGGTTAAATTATATCCGAAAGGCGAAAAGGGAATAAGCCCCAACAAATTGGCAAATAAAATAAAGAAAAATACCGACAATAAAAACGGAACATATCTTTGATATTTGGGTCCGATATTTTCTTTTGCCACATCATCTCTTATAAAAACTATAATCGGTTCTATAAAACCTGCTAAACCCTTGGGCACTCCTTTCTCATTATAAGCTTCTTTAACTCCGAGAAGCACTAAAAACAATAATAAAAAAGTAATAAATAGAGACAAAACGTTTTTGGTGATTGAGAAATCCAAAGGGCGTTGGTCTAATGTAATATCTTCCGGTCGGGTATTTTCATCCACCTTATCGGCATAAACAATGATATCGTGTATTCGCTTAAATCTTTGTCCGTTCTTTTCCACTACAACT
>JALSTJ010000106.1 GCA_026983815.1 Flavobacteriales bacterium | reverse complement strand
TTTTTCCATTTTTTTCTCTTTTAAAAGCCAAGATTTTATCATCGGCAGTCGTAGAAATTCTTTGATATTTTGCTTTTTGTTTTCCGCCTGCCAAAGCCGGATAATGATTTTTTAAAAATCCTAATTTTTGGTAGAGTTGCCATTTTTCGCCTTTGGTTTTCGGAATGCTGTCTTTTTCAAAAAATTTCAACCGGTGGTTTAGTCCGTATTCTTGTCCGCTGTAAATCAATGGCATTCCGGGCATCATAAATGTAAGGGCTTCCATAGTTTCCGTAGCTTTTCCAAAGGTCTCCGCTTCGGTGCCTTTCCAAGAATTTTCATCGTGATTGGCGGTAAAATTCATAATAATATCATCGGGTTCATACATTGTATCTGTTTTTTTTATATACGCATCAAAATCTTTCACATTCTTTTTTCCTTTGGCAATATCCGCTAATAAAAAATGACTTTCCCAACCGTAGCAAGCATCAAAAATATGGTCTTTTAACAATTCGGGTTCCCAGGCTTCCGCTAGCATAAACAAAGGTTTTTCTTGTCGTAATTCCGTAATGGCTTGCTTCCAAAAATCAACGGGAACTTCTCCGGCAACATCGCAACGAAAACCGTCAATATTGAAATTTTTTATCCAATATTTCATCGATTGTGTCATTGCTTTGCGTAACTCGGGATTGTCATAATTCAAATCGGCGACGTCTTGCCAACCTTTCGAAGTGCCATCGGGATTTAAAGGATCCGTAATTTCTCCTTTTTTGTTTTTGGTGTAAAATTCCGGGTGTTCCTTAATCCAAGGATTATCCCAACCGGTATGATTGGCTACCCAATCCAAAATGACCGCCATTCCGTTTTTATGAGCGGTTTCTATGAGTTGTTCCAAGTCTTTTTTATCTCCAAAATCGGGATTGATAGCCGTATAATCGGCAACGGCATAAGGACTTCCCAAATATTTTTTTCTTTCCTCGGGATTTTTTATATCCTCAACAAAAGTATCTCCGGTGGCTTTGCGTTTGACTTTTGAAATCGGATAAATGGGCATTAACCAAATGATTTTTACCCCCAATTTTTTCAGTTGGGGAATATCTTTTGTAAAAGAATTAAAATCGCCTTTTTTGGAATATTGACGAATATTCGCTTCGTAAATTACCGCTTGATTGAGCAATGAATCGGTTACAACGAAATTTGTTTTCTGTTTTTTTTCGATTTGATTTTTTTGATTTTCGCTTTTCGTTTCTTTACAAGAAAAGACTATAATTATCAAAACAATTAGAAGTGTTATTTTTTTCATATTTATTGTATTTTAATACATTAATTTACTATTCAATTGTTACTTTTTCACCATTACGAATTATTAAAAATTGGCCGGGTTTAATTGTAAATTTATCATTATTGTTTTTTGTATTGGAATGTTGTTTTATTATTAATTCTCTATCTATTTTATTAAAGAAAAATACGACATTATCATTAAAATATTTTCTTTCGATTACCAATAATTGTCCAATGGTATAAACTTTTGTTGTTCCATATAACAAAGCCATAGAATTTTGACGCAGTTTCAATAATTTTTCAACGATTTTTTTCAATTTTTTTTCACGTGAAGTCAGATGATTAAACTTCATCATTCTTCGGTTATCGGGGTCATTGGCACCCGGCATTCCGATTTCATCTCCATAGTAAATACAAGGAATTCCGGGTATGCTGATATTAAAAGCGTGTAACATCGCCAGTTTATCAAAAGCCGTCGAATCGGTGATTTGGATATTTCTTGTCCAACCTGCCGCCTTTCCGTCTTCATCAAATTTTACATCTCCCGAAGCATAACTGATAAAACGCACCCGATCTTGATTGCCGGTCATATTTCCCATCAAATGATGGCTACCGTAATATTTCAAACTTTCTTTGAGTTGTTTGGCTAAACGTTCCACGGGTTCGTCTTTTTTGGCAAATACTGCAACCGAAGCATCATATAGATTAAAATCAAATTGTCCGTCCAACATTCCCGTATTTACATAAGAACGTATCAATTCGGGACTACCGTAAGTTTCCCCGATTTGATAGATCGGACGTTCAATTTGCGTTTTGATTTTCCAAGTCAATGTTCGCCAAAAACTTTGTTGAATATGTTTGGTAGCATCGTGGCGGAAGCCGTCCAAATCGTAATGTTTTACCCAATACAATGCCGAATCGGTCATCGCTTGCACCACTTCGGGTTTTGAATAATCCAAAGTAGGTAAAAAAGTGTCAAACCAAGTAGTCAAGCGATGAGAATCCCACTTTTCAGTGTTTAATGTTCCGTCGGGTAAATACAAATTGGTCGCCCAATCGGGGTGTTGTTTGTATAGCGGATGTTCCTTGTGAATGTGATTGGATACATAATCCAAAATTACGTTGCTATTGTTTTGGTGGGCTTTTTTCAATAACACTTTAAAAATGGAATCGTTGCCGAAACGAAAATCGATTTTGGAATTTGAAATAGGCCAATAGCCGTGATAAGCCGAAAATTTGGTGCGTGGATTTTTCCATAATCCGTAAGCTCCCAAAGGATTTTGTGTGATGGGTGAAATCCATATTGTGTTGATTCCCAAATCGTTGAAATATCCATCATCAATTTTGTCGATGATACCTTGCAAATCGCCGCCAAAATAATCGGCTTTGGGTAATACGCTGTCCTTGACTTTGTAATCGTTTGATTTGTCGCCGTTATAAAAGCGGTCAACCATCAAAAAATACATTATTTGTTTGTGAAAATCCTTACGTGAGAGTTCGTTTGCGTTATTGATAACTTTTCCGTTTTTCACAGGTATTAGTAAATCGTTTCCCCTTCCGTATTTATTGTAGGAGTATATTCTTATATAATGCAAGTTTTTATCGATTTTGGGTAGAATTATTCTATCGGATTTTATGTCTGTTTTTATATTATTAACGGGGATTTTCGTATTATCCAGATAAGCAATTATTTTATCCGGTTGATGCTTAAATTTTATGCTAAAACCGGTTTTTTCTATTGATTTTGTTCCCAAAAAGGGTGTTTTATTGCTATTATCTTTTATTTCTAACACCGAATTGTATCCCCCCAATCCGTTACTGATTTTGTTGGGATTATTAGGGTCTAAAATTTCCTTTCCGTTTACTACAAACAAATATTGATAATTTCCGGGTTCCAAATCGGTTTCATAAATCCATTGTTTGTTATTTTTTTGCATCGGTTTGGCTACCCAACCGGTAATCTGACTTTTAAATTCAACTTTTCGGGTTGTTTTTGAAAGGGGAAAAGTAAA
>JALSTJ010000105.1 GCA_026983815.1 Flavobacteriales bacterium | reverse complement strand
GAAAAATATAACATTCTCTTAGAACAACAAAAGGATTTATCCCAAGCCATTGATGAATTATTGGAAGAAATTGAAACAGGTGATAAATATATGAAGGTTTACAAGCAAATGAAAATGTATAACGATCCGGAACTAAATCCCGTTTTGTATAATAAAAAATAAAAAAGACGCCGATGGGCGTCTTTTTTATTTAATAATTTCCTTTGCTTTTATTCTACCTCATAAGTTTGTCCTGAAAATAATAGTTCTTCAAAAGATTGAATAGGATTGGTTTCTTTAGCTATTTTGGTCACTTCATTTTCTCTTTCAATCAAAGTTTCTTCTTCAACTGCTCGGATAACTCCCATAACAACAGGGTCTTGAAGATTTACTAATGCTAAATGCAGGCTTGCATCTTTTTCTTTGGCATCATGCACCAAGATATCATCTTCCGTTATACCATTTTCTCCAATGGTAACAACTTTTAATTTCATGCCATCTAAAACCAAACCTTTATCTTTGTCCTTACCAAAAATCATAGGTTTTCCATGTTCTACAACCAATTGATGATCATCTCTTACGGTTTTATCTGTTATATCTTTGAAAGCACCATCATTAAAAATAACACAATTTTGTAAAACTTCCACCAATGAAGTTCCTTTATGTTTTTCTGCTTCAATATAAACTTTGGTCTGCATCTTGGCATCATTCCCGGGAACTCGGGCAAAGAATTTGGCATGCGCACCAATTGCCAATTCGCCAGGATTAAAAGGAGCTTGTGTGTTCCCATAAGGAGACGACTTGGTTCTTTGTCCCAATAATGAAGTAGGAGAAAATTGACCTTTTGTCAAACCATAAATTTCATTATTAAAAAGAATATAATTCAAATCGACATTTCTTCTCAGAGCATGAATGAAATGATTCCCTCCAATCGCCATAGAATCACCATCACCTGAAGCCACCCAAACACTTAATTTGGGATTTGCAAATTTGGTTCCGGTAGCGATAGCTACAGCGCGTCCATGAATACTATGAATACCATAATTATCCATATAATAAGGAAAACGTGAGGAACATCCAATTCCGGAGATAAAGACGATATCTTCCTTTTTCTTTCCAATCTCAGGCAAAGCTTTTTGTATGGAACGCAAAATTACGTAATCATCACAACCCGGACACCAACGAACATCTTGGTCGCTGGCAAAATCTTTGAACGTATATTTTATTGCTGTTGTCATAATTTCTAAGATTTAAGAATTTTATCAAATTTATTGATTAGTTCAGATGAACCGAAAGGTAAACCTTGAACTTTATTGTATTTTTCATATTTAAATTGAGGATAATTCATACGCAAGAAATCTGCAAATTGTCCCATGTTTAACTCGGCTACCAAAATATTTTTAAATTTGGAAAAAGTTTCGGCCACTCCATGGGGTAATGGATTGATATAAGAAAAGTGTGCTAATCCAACTTTTTTATTGGGATTATTTTGGCGATATTCTTCAACTGCTGTTTTTAAACTTCCGTAAGTTCCACCCCAACCTATAACCAATAGGTCTCCTTCTTGATCAAATTCAGTTTCTAATGGAGGGATAAAATCTTTAACTTTACGCACTTTTTCTGCTCTGAGTTTAACCATTTCTTCATGGTTCTTCGGATCATAGGAAACAGTTCCTTCTATTTTATCTTTTTCCAATCCACCAATCACATGTTCTAAGCCTGGAGTGCCGGGAATAGCCCAAGGTCTAGCCAAAGTTTTGGGATCTCTCACATAAGGGTGAAAATCTTCTTGATATTCCGTAACTTGATGATGTTTGATTTCCGGAAGTTCATCTAATGTTTTTATTTTCCATGGTTCGGAACCATTTCCAATATATCCATCGGTTAATAAAACAACAGGAGTCATATGTTCCAAAGTCAATTTAGCAGCTTCAAAAGCTTTGTCATAACTATCGGCGGGAGATTTAGCTGCAATAACTATCAAGGGACTTTCACCATTTCTTCCATAAAGTGCTTGCATCAAATCCGATTGTTCAGTTTTGGTTGGCAGTCCGGTTGAAGGTCCGCCTCGTTGAACATCAACTACTACAAGAGGAAGTTCAAGCATAACAGCTAGTCCCAAAGCTTCTCCTTTTAAAGCTAAACCGGGACCGGATGTAGTAGTAATTGCCAATTTTCCGGCAAATGAAGCTCCAATCGCAGAACTGATACCCGCAATCTCGTCTTCAGCCTGAAAAGCAATCACATCCAAATGTCTCCATTTTGCCAATTCATGTAGAATATCTGTTGCCGGCGTAATAGGGTAGGAACCCAAATACAATTGTAATCCGGATTTTTTAGCTGCTGCCATAAATCCCCAAGCTGTAGCTTGGTTTCCCATAATTATTCTATAGGTTCCTTTCTCTTTTTTAGCAGCGGAAACTACATAATGTGTCGGCATCAACTCCAATGTATCGGCAAAATGATATCCCGTTTTAAGTGCCTTGATATTGGCCTCAACAACCGCAGGTTTTTTCTTAAATTTCTTTTTCAAAAATTCTTCGGTATACTTGGGGTCTTTACTAAATAACCAATAAAGCATTCCCAAAGCAAACATATTTTTACTTCTGGCAATACTTTTACTATCTAATCCAGAATCCTTTAAAGCTTCACGTGTCAGTGAAGTCATAGGGACAGGTATTACATTATAATGTGATAAAGAACCATCAGTCAAAGGATTGGATTCATATTTTGCTTTTTGCAAATTGGAACGGGTAAAAGCATCTTCATCCACAATTACCATATGTCCGGGTTTTAAATCCTTAATGTTTGTCTTTAAAGCTGCCGGGTTCATGGCAACCAAAATATCCAATGCGTCACCTGGTGTATTAATTTCTTTAGCTCCTATATTCACTTGAAATCCGGAAACACCATATAGACTTCCTTGTGGCGCTCGTATTTCTGCGGGATAATTAGGAAAAGTTGCAACATCATTTCCTAGAAGCGCAGCTGATGTAGAAAATTGCGTTCCCGTTAATTGCATCCCATCACCTGAATCTCCTGCAAATCTGATGACTGCATGATCAAGTGTTTGGGTATCCTTATGAAAAGCTTCTTTGCTCATAAAATTATTTTTTTCGTATGTGAAGCAAAATTAATAAAATAAATTACCGAAAAGCTGATTTATGTTATTTTTTTTATTAAGTTTTTAATAATAAAAATAAAACAAGCCCGAAAAATTTTCGGGCTTGTTTTATTTTTGATTTCGAACAAATTTTTATTCTTCAGTTTGAACTTCCTCAGCAGATTCTTCATTGGCTTTTGCCGCAGCTTCGGCTCTTTTGGCTTCAGCAGCAGCTTTGGCTTTTTGCTCTTGAATATATTTTTCGTCTCGGATAGGAGTTACTTCAAATTCTTTTTCTACAATAACTTCACGATGCAATCGTATTTTGGCATTGTATTTACCAACACGTTTTACATTTCCTCCGATCACATTAATAAATTTCTTATCGATTTCAAAACCTTTGTCAGCTAAAAATTCAACAATATTTTGATTGTTAATAGAACCGAAAAGCTTGTCTCCTGCACCAACTTTAGCTGGAATTTTGATTTCCAAAGCTTTGATTTGGTCAGCCAATTTTTGAGCTTCTTCAACTATGTGTTTTTCTTTAAAAGCTCTTTGTTTGATTTTTTCAGCCAAAACTTTTTTTGCCGAAGGAGTAGCTAAAATAGCATATCCTTGGGGTATTAAATAATTTCTTCCGTAACCGTTTTTTACGGTAACGATATCGTCTGCAAATCCTAGATTTTCAACGTCTTTTATCAATATAATTTCCATCGTTTCCGTTTTTTTATTTTAACATATCTCCAACATAAGGCATCAATGCCAAGTGACGTGCTCTTTTTATAGCTTTTGCTAATCTTCTTTGATATTTCAAAGATGTTCCGGTAATTCTTCTGGGAAGAATTTTCCCTTGCTCATTGACGAATTTCATTAAGAAATCCGGATCTTTATAGTCAATATATTTGATTCCGAATTTTTTAAATCGGCAATATTTTTTCTGATTGGGTTTGACTTCAATATCCAATTGAGTCAAATATCTGATATCGGATTGTTTTCCTGATGTTTGATCTATTGATGCCATTTTACTTAGGATTTTTTAGATTCTTTGATTTTTTCTCTACGTTTTTCCGCCCATTCAACGGCATATTTATCCAATTTCACTATCAAGTGACGGATTACTCTTTCATCCCTTCTAAAAGCAAGGTCTAATTCTTTTACATCCTCCGGATTCATTTTGAATTCAATCAAATGATAAAATCCAGTTTTCTTGTGTTGGATTGGATAAGCTAATTTCTTTAGCCCCCAATCTTCTTCCCAAATCACTTCTCCTCCTTTGGAAACTATAAAATCGCTAAATTTCTTTACTGCTTCCTTTACCTGATCTTCAGATAAAACGGGAGTTAAAATGAAAACAGTTTCATAATGGTTCATAACTATTTTTAATTTAAATTGGCTGCAAAATTAAACATTTTATTTGAATTCGCCAATTATTTCTTTAAAAATTGTTTAACAATATTTTGTCCATTAATCTGAATGTGTGCAAAATAAATACCTGTTGATAATTTGGTTATATCCAATTGATTATCTCTGAGTTTTAGTGGTATCAAATGTCCTTTGCTGTCAAAAACATGAATTTTTTCAATGTTTACATGGGCTTTTATTTGAACAAAATCTTTTGCTGGATTGGGAAATAATATTACTTCTTCCTTGGATAGATTATTCACGCCATTGGTAACCTCATGGATTGCCAAGGATCCGGCTTGAATATAATCACCGCTTGTAGATCCATTGCCATTGGCAATATTTACAGCATAATATACCGTCAAATCCCCTTGAGAAGCGGCAGGGGCTGTCCATTGAAAATCCCAAGTGTGATGCGCATTTCCTTGTGAGGTATGTGTGATATAATTACCTCCTTGAATAGGTTGCGTATTTGAATCGCTCGCAGCAAAAGTCCCTTGTTTTTGGTGATTGCTGTTTTCTACGGTCATTTCAAAACCTGTTTTGGGATTACTTACTCCGGTAACCTCCAAATGCAAAGTATAGGTTTGTCCGGCTTGATAATTATTGGATGGAAAACCGGTTAAGTTAATGCTTGGGGTAGGTGCGGTTCCAGAAAATGAATGACAGTCTGTGCAGGTATGTCCGTTGTCTCCGGGGGAACCCGTTCGTCCTGAAGGCGCTCCACCGGAATAAGACATCAAAGCTATAACAGGGAACATAAAAATAAGTAAGTATTTGTTTTTCATAATAGTTAATTTTTTTTGCAATATATAAAAAAAATAAAAACCTGCAAAAAGCAGGTTTTTTTATTGATTTTATGAAAAAAATTATTTTTTAGGTCTGGGCTCTGATGATACCGTAAGTCTTTTTCTGCCTTTTGCTCTTCTTCGGGCTAACACTTTTCTACCTTCACGGGTTTGCATTCTTTCACGGAAACCATGCTTGTTTCTTCTTTTTCTTTTGGAGGGTTGATAGGTCCTTTTCATCGCAATCTATTTTCTAAATTAGTTATTGTAAAAAAATTTTCTGCAAATATATAAATCTTTTTTAATATAAGGGATAATTTAAAAATTTTATTTTTGAAAAATCAATAATTCCTGCCGGACCAAAAATTTCTTTTTTTGTCATTTTCTTCTTCTTTTTTCAATTCCTCAACACTAATCACCTTACGCATATCGGGATGCTGTTCTATGGCATATGCAATTTTTTCTACAATTTCTTCTACTGTGTCATTTTCATAATCAATAGGTAACGGAGGTTTAATAACAAATCTTTGCAAAATACCCCGTTTTTTTATTTGTAAACCTTTTTTGTCAAAAGAACGCCTGAAACCGTCGATTACTATAGGAACAACAATAGGCTTGTTTTTTTTAATCAAATGTGCAGTTCCTCTACGTATGGGTTTAAAAGGAGTAGTAGTTCCTTGTGGAAAAGTGATTACCCAACCGTCTTGTATGGCTTTGCTGATGTTGGCTATATCATCAAACTTAACCGGTCTTTTGATATCTTTTCCTTTGCTCCTCCAAGTCCTTTCTATTGGGATAGCCCCTACATACATAAATATTTTGGGCAAAATACCCGAGGTCATCGTCTCTTTGGCTGCTACATAATAAATATTAGTTTTCGGATGAAACAAATATTTGTAACCCGAAATATCATCTTGTCCGTTCAAAGCTGCAAAAAAAACATGATACATGGCGGCGGCGTCCGCAAAATATGTTTGATGATTACTAACAAAAAGCACCTGATTATCCGGTAAATTCCGGATGATTTCCATCCCTTCTATTTTCAGTTCATTAAAACCTTTATAACGCCTTTTGGAAATCACCCCAAAAATAAACATGATAATTTTTTTAAGAAAAATAATATTTCCAAAAATGTCTCTTTTAAATAAACTCATAGTCTCACTTCTATTTTATTTAGTTCAAAAGTAAGAAATTCTATATTAAAAATAAGATTTTTATTAAAATAGTTGGTCATGAAAAGTTAAAAAATCAATTTTTATTTTCATTGAGAATATTTAATTTAAAAAAAATTAAAGACGAAAATGAAAAAAACAAATCTCAAAATATGCAAAAGATTATATTTAATGTATCTTTGCAAAAAATTTATCATGAAACTACCACAATATTTAATAGCTGATAACTCACAATTGGAAAACGATATTTTTGTGATTCATACAAATTTTCCACGTTTTATTCTCAATATTCATACAGACGAAATTGAATGGTTGGATAATTTTTCGGAAAAGGAAGCAAAAGAAAATGCCGATATTATTGAATTAGCCATAAAAAAAGCTTATGAATTTTTTGATAATGAAATGAAAAGTTATGAATAAAACTATTGTATTTTTAAAATTTTTAAGATATATTTGTTTTTTGAAATAAGGAAAACTGTATGCTGCAAAAATATATTCAAGATTTACTTTATAGGTATGACTTGGTGATAATTCCGGGATTTGGTGGTATTGTTTCACGAAAAAAAAGTGCAAAATATAACCGCAAAACACATTTATTTTCACCGCCATATAAAGATTTATCCTTTAATGCAAGTTTATTAGAAAGTGATGGATTATTAATAAATTATGTAGCATCCATATTGGAAACCAATCATAAAAAAGCTGAAGAATTTATCAAAGAACAAGTTGATAGTTGGAAAGAAGAACTTGAAAAAAACAAAAGATTGGTTATTGAAAATATTGGAATTTTCAGTTTAATAGACCATCGGATTATTTTTCAAGCTTTATTAACTAAAAACTATTTGACCGATTCATACGGATTGAATAGCTTTAAAAGATTGCCCATTAACAGAGAATTTGAAAATAATCAAGAATCATCAATTAATATTAACCCTAAAAAACAAAATAAAGTGGAAGACTATTTTTTTGAAAATCAAACAGAAGAAAAAAAATCGCCAAAACTTATAAAATATGCAGCAATTGCTGTGATTGGTTTGGCTCTCATAGGAGGTGGAGCATACTATTTTATATCAGGAAATACGCATGATGACGAGAATTTCCAAAAAGCAAGTTATGTGGTAAAAAAGGACATGCCAGCAGTTGAAGTAGATTCTACCGGAGATACTACCAATGTTGATAACACTGATGCCCAAAATAGTGAAACTACCAACAATACCTCTTCGCAAGAAGAAACTTCCGGAACCGCTGACAATCAAACTTCTGATTCCGGTGTTTCAAATAATGAAAATTCGGTTGAAAACAAAAATTCAGAAAACAACACCAACACACAACCGGAAGCTTCAAAATCTCCAAATACTTCGGAATTGTCCGGGATGAAATATCAATTGATTGTTGGTGCTTTCAAAGAAGAAGCCAATGCAATGAAAAAAACTGAAGAACTTAAAAGCCAAGGATATCATGCAGCTATCACTGGACAAAACAAAGGAGGATTATACATGGTCGCCATTGATGGAGCCGATAATTTTAACGATGCAAAAGCTAAATTGGATGATCTAAAAAGTAGTTATCCGGATTTATGGATTTATATTGCTCAATAATTTTATAATAACCTCAATAACTTAACTTTTAGCCGGCTTTTGCCGGCTTTTTTATAACATATTTTTAACAAAAAAATACGCAACTTAGCTTATATTTGTAAATAATAATAAAACAAAATCAAATGAAAAAAATATCTATTTTTATCATCTTAATAATGACTTTGAACTCTTGTCAAGAAAAAGAAAAAAACAAAACTATTCAATCAAAAAAAAACCAAAAAGAAATTCATGGTTTAAATTTAAAATATATGAATAAAACGGTTAGACCTCAAGATGATTTTTATAATTATGTAAACGGACAATGGATGAAAGAGACCAAAATACCCAATGATCGCTCTCGCTGGGGAAGTTTTGATGAACTTCGAAAAAAAACCGATTTAAATACACTGAAAGTTTTAGATGAAGCTATCAAAAATAAAAAGTATCCTGAAAATTCCGACCAAGGAAAAGCTATTGCATATTTTAAAAGTATCATGGATACCATCGGAAGAAACAAAAAAGGAATCAAACCCATACAAACTTATTTGGATAAAATCCAAAACTTAAAATCCAAAAAAGAGATTATTGATTATATGATAGAAACAGAACCCATTTTGGCTTCAAATTTTCTGGGAATTGGAATACATGCCGATATGAAAAACAGCAATATGAATGCCTTGTATATGTTTCCTGCCGGAAATGGATTGCCGGATAGAGATTATTATGTCAGTCAAGATCCCGATTCAAAAAAAATTCGTGAACAATACAAGAAACATATTGAAAAAATGGTTGGATTTCTTGGAAAAAAAGGAACCGATGCACAAAAATTTGCCGATAATATTTTGAATCTTGAAATTAAACTTGCACAGCCCAAATTAACTAAAGAAGAACGCAGAAAACCTGAAAATACCTATAATCCTATTAGTCCTAAAGAATTAGCCCAAATACTGCCTTCTTTTAATACTTCCAAATTTTTGAATAGTTTAAATCTTAAAACCGATAAAATTATTCTTACGGATAAAAACTATTTCAAACAATTAAATTCCATTTTTGATAAAGCATCTTTGGAACAAATAAAAGATTTACTTACTTGGAATTTATTACGGACTTCCGCAGGGAAACTTAGCACTGAAATTTCCAATGCCAATTGGGAATTTTACGGTAAAACTTTAGAAGGACAAAAAGAAAGAAAACCGCTTAATGAAAGAGCATTGGGAACAGTCAATTGGACTATTGGTGAAGCAGTAGGAAAAATCTATGTTGATAAATTATTTCCACCAAAAGCCAAAGAAAAAGCCAAAGAAATGGTAAGTTATCTGCAAAAAGCTTACAAAAAAAGAATCTCTGACCTTCCTTGGATGAGTGACGAAACCAAGAAAAAAGCCATAGAAAAAGTAGAAAAACTTACTGTTAAAATCGGTTATCCGGATAAATGGAAAGATTACAGTAAATTGGAAGTAAAAACACCCGAAAAAGGAGGAACTTATTTTGATAACAGTTTGGCAGTATCACGTTGGAATTTCGAGAAAAATGTTGCCAAACTCAATAAACCCGTGGACAAAACCGAATGGGGTATGGCTCCACAAATTGTCAATGCCTATTATAACCCTTCCTATAATGAAATTGTTTTTCCAGCTGCAATTTTGCAACCGCCTTTTTATGATTATCAAGCTGATGAAGCAGTCAATTATGGAGGAATGGGTGCCGTAATCGGTCATGAAATTTCTCATGGATTTGATGATCAAGGAGCTAAATTTAATGCCGAAGGAAATTTTGAAAATTGGTGGACCAAAAAAGATTTTGAGGAATTTAATAAATTGGTAAAAAAATTAGCCGATCAATATTCAAAAATTGAAGTATTACCCGGTGTTTTTGTAAACGGACAATTTACTTCCGGGGAAAATATCGGTGATTTGGGAGGAGTAAATGCCGCTCTTACGGCTTTGAAATTGTATTATCAAGATCACCAAAAACCCGAAAAAATTCAAGGGTTCACGCCCGAACAAAGATTTTTTATGTCTTGGGCAACGGTTTGGAGAACAAAATCCCGGGAAGAAGCACTCAAAAAACAAATCAAAACCGATCCGCACAGCCCAGGACAAGTAAGAGCTGTTCAACCGCTTAAAAACGTAGATGATTTTTATAAAGCTTTCAACATAAAAAAAGCTGATAAAATGTATTTGTCACCTGAAAACCGAGTGAAAATTTGGTAATTTGAAGTATTTTTATTCATAAAAACCTATTTTGAAACCTAGATTTTTAATTATTTTTTCAATGCTCTTATCTGTTTATTTTACCAACGGACAAGGGCATTTTGTTTTTAACAATCCAAAGAAAGAGAAAATTGAAATTCCATTTGATTTAAATTCTAATCTTATTATCATTCGGGTAAAAATTAACAAGATTCCTTTAAATCTAGTTTTGGACACCGGAGTAAAAGAAACTATTTTGATTAATCTTCATCAAAAAAAGGATAGTTTAAAGTTTACCAAAATCAAAAAAAAATTATTTGTAGGAACCGGAAATGAAAAGCAAAAAATAGAAGCCATTCAAGCGAGTGGAAATACAATTTCCATTGATGATAAAATCATTAATAAACATTCGGATGTATTTATTATTACCAATAAAGATTTTGGTTTTTCGGAAACATTAGGTATCCCGATTTTTGGATTTATCGGAGGCAATCTTTTAAAAGATTTTATAGTAAAAATAGACTATCAAAAGAAAATATTAACTTTTTATAAAAACAAAAAAAATATCCGAAAGAAATTAAAAAGATATCGGGATATCCATATAAAAATCAGAAGAGGAAAACCATTTATGAAAGCGTCTGTTCAATTTGCAAAAAATCAAAAGAAAGATAGTTTAAATTTGTTGATTGACACTGGAAACAGCGATGCGCTTTGGTTATTTGAAAACAAAAATTTTCATAGACCCAACAACCAAAAAAGTATTCCCGATTTTTTGGGTTTAGGGTTAAACGGAGAAGTTACAGGAGAACGTATTAAGTTGTATCGTTTTTTTATTGATGAGTATTACAAATTAAAAGATATTTATA
Organism: Flavobacteriales bacterium; assembly: GCA_026983815.1. Classification (GTDB taxonomy): domain Bacteria; phylum Bacteroidota; class Bacteroidia; order Flavobacteriales; family Flavobacteriaceae; genus JALSPZ01. The sequence goes on along the minus strand of JALSTJ010000105.1, from coordinate 3,931 downwards.
CAGCTTTCCCCGACCAGAAATACTATCATAAATTAATAGAAATCAATAAATTTGACGGAATCATTGGTAGTGAAATTTTGCAACGGTTTAAAATTTTTTTAGACTATAAAAACAAAAATATATATCTAAGAAAAAATTGCCTGAAATATTATGAAAATTTTAGATTTAATGATAGCGGAATGCATCTTACATATGCTGAAAAAATTCCGGTGGCTTTCAAAAAAATACATACCAAATTAGAAGAAGAAAAAAATCTGAATTCTACCACAAATAATCCGGCGATTTATACCGAAACTGAAATTGTTTATGACTATAAGTTTGTGAATAAAATCATTATTAATTATATCCGACCGGGTTCTCCTGCCGAAAAAGCCGGTTTTAAAAAAGGCGATGTTTTGATAAAAATCAATGGAGAAAATGTTTATAAATATAAACTGGAAGCCTTGGAAAAGAAATTTTTTTACAAAACAGGAAAAAATTTACATTTTTTAATTCTTCGCAATCAAGCACCTTTGGAATTGGAACTTCATAATAAATCTCAATTTTGATGAAACTGCAATAACAAATTTATTTGTAATATCATCGTCAATACCAAAACAATATAATTGTTACAAATAATGGTAACTATTGAAAAACTGAATTTTTGATAAAATAGAGTATTTTTAATAAAAGAAGTAAAAAATATTAAACATATAAAAAATGAAAATAAAACCAAGATCATAGCTCCATTTTTATCAAATCTACAATTTCGGAAAGTATCATGGCGGTTGCTCCCCAAATCAAAAAGTCTCCGGTTTGGAAAGCATGTAATGTGTAGGTTTTATCAAAATATTTTTTTTGAATAGCCACCAAAGGCAAATTTAAAAAATCCGATAGAGGTGCTTCAATTATATCTTCTACTTCTTCTTCTTGTTTTACAAAAGAAGGCAGGTAGTCTGTATAAGCCAAAAAAGCTTGAACTTTATAGTTGCTAATGGGAATATATACGGGACTTAATTTTCGTAAAATTTGAATTTCCTCGGGATTTATCCCGACCTCCTCTTGGGCTTCACGCAAAGCAGTATCTTCGGCGGAAATATCATAAGGTTCTGATTTCCCCCCGGGAAAAGCTATTTGCCCTGAATGGTGTCCATGATAATTTTTTCTCAAAATAAAAACCATTTTGGATTTCAAATTCTTATCGGGATAAATTAAACACAAAACTGCCGAATCTTTTGCTTTGTTTCGATGATTGACATCTTTAAAAATCTGTTTACGAATTCTCAAATCCATAATTTTGTTATGAGATAAACTCCCATTAGAAGTTTTGTTTATCAATTTGGGTATGATGGATTTGAATTGACTGAATTTCATAAAATTCTATTGATTAGAAAAGTAATTATAATCTTTTAAAATAATATTTATAAAACGTTTATCAGGCATTCCTTTGGGTTTTTGTATTTGATAAATTGCTTGGATTTTTGATACCAATTGCCTCAATATTTCCCGATTATTTGTTAGCTTGGACTGTTCGTAAATATCTTTTATCAACTGAATATGTTCATCTGAAAATTGTCTTACTTCCGGGAAAATCGGTTGATAATTTTCTTGAACATCTCTAAAAATAGATTGATTTAATCCAACCGGTTTTTTTTCGGAAACTACCGTGGTTTTGGCTACCATATCACCCAAGCGTTGTCTTTTGTCAGACAATAAAATCACAAGAAAAGCCAACCCCGGAATCATATTTACTTCTACCAATCTGAATACCCAACGTATAATAAAATCTAATAATTTGGGATGTGAATTATCTGTTTTTACTACTCTTATTTTCATAAACATTTTTCCCAAGGTCTGCCCATTGTTCCAATATTGAAATAAAGGATAATATAAAAATGCAGGAAGTGTCAATACCAAAATGAAAGCATAAATCTCTATATTGGAATTAAAAACGTCCGCTTTTACCAACAGATAAAAAATGACAATATAGATAAGTGCAATAAAAATCATATCGATTATGAAGGCAAAAATTCGTTCGGAAATTCCGGCAAGTCTTTGATTAATCTTAATATTTTGAGCGGTTTGAATAGAAAAATCTGTCATAATTAGAAAATATTGAGCAAATTTACATGAAAAAAATCATTTTTTTATACAAAAAAGATAAAAACAAAATAATCTTACTTTTCATATCTTGATTACTTTTGAAATAAAAAAGTTATTATAAAAAATCAATATTCGTTTAAAAAATCAATAAAAATTAACTTACTTTTGTTCTAAATTTTTTTATTAATGAATAAAATCAAATCTTATATACCGAATTTTGTTACATTACTTAATATGTTTTCAGGTATTATTGCATTGTTTTTTGTATTTGAGAACAATTGGCATAAAGTATTTTTATTTGTCGCTTTAGGCATTTTCTTTGATTTTTTTGATGGTTTACTGGCAAGGAAGCTCAATGTTTCCGGAAAACTGGGTTTGCAACTGGATTCACTAGCAGATATGATTACCAGCGGATTGGTTCCATCTTTGACTTTATTTTTTTTGATACAAAATGCACTAAATATCCGGGTCTTTGATCATTTTCAATGGGATATCCCTCACCTACTACCTTTTTTCGGATTACTTGTTGCTTTGGCATCTGCCTTACGATTGGCAAAATTTAATATTGATGAGCGACAAACTTCATCATTTATCGGGATGCCTACTCCGGCAAATACATTGATGATACTTTCTATTCCCTTTTTAATGCATACATCACTCAAAGAAATTTTTGAAAATCCCTATTTTTTAGCTGTTTTTAGTGTTATATCCGGTTATTTGCTTAATATGGAATTACCTCTATTTAGTTTAAAATTCAAAAACTTTTCTTGGAGATATAATTGGGAAAAATATATTTTATTGATAACATCCTTAATATTTATACTAAAATTCGGGATAGCTTCCCTATTTTTTATTATTTTACTTTATATTTTTTTATCAATCACTGCAAATAGAATTAAAAATTGAAAGCATTAGTTAAATTATACCTTATTATTATTGGCATTTTTGCTTTGATTTTTGCTTTGGTAAACCTCACTGGAATACTCAGCGTAGAAGATATCAAAAATTACTTGGAACAAATACAACACGCTCCTAAAATTACTATTTTTTTAGTAGTGATGATCCTTTTGGCATCGGATGTTTTTCTGTCGGTGCCTACTATTTTTATCGTAACTTACTCGGGACATATTTTAGGTTTTAAATTGGGATTGATCTCCTCTGTTTCAGGCATGTTGATTTCAGGAACAATCGCTTATATTTTATGTAGATGGTTCGGAAACAAAGCTTTGAAACTGCTTCTGAAAAAAGAAGAAGAAATAGATGAAGTCAATTCCCTTTTTCACAAAATGGGTTTTTCTATGTTGCTGATTGCTCGTGCTTTACCTATGCTTCCCGAAGCAACTTGTTGTTTATCAGGAATGATGCGGTTCAATTTCATCAAATTCTTATTATATTATTTACTCGGGACGCTTCCCTATGCTATTGTGCTGACTTATTTAGGTTCAATTAGTAGCAGTGACAACCTAACTCCTGCTATTTCGGGCATTGTAGGAGTATATGTTTTGTTGTATTTGCTATGGTATTTCAAACTAAGAAAAATCCACGAATAAATCACTACTCATGTCCTGTTTGAAAAGAACCGTGATGATGGTCATGGTCATCATGTCCGGGTTCTTTGCGTTCAGCTCCTTCCATTAACCATTCCATCAATTTTTCCGGGTTAGTGAATATTCCTGTTTTTATTTCCTTATCATTGATTATCAATTTATCGGAAATGGATAACTTTTGTTGATGATTGACTAAAAAAGCGATTCTATAAACTTTATGCGATACGATTTTCGGTAGGATATATTGAATAAACCAATTAATGGTTTCTTGTGAAATCAAATGTTCTGCCTTTCGCCAATCT
>JALSTJ010000104.1 GCA_026983815.1 Flavobacteriales bacterium | reverse complement strand
AAATCATCATCATAAAAAAACCGACCAATCCCATAATGGCGTGTCCTTGTAAATGCTGAATATGTGAAGCGGAATAAAAGCCGTATTTGAAATTCCAAGCCATTAAAAGTCCTTCGGTTTCGGTTAGAAATAACCAGAGAATTGCAGCAAGAATGAAATATGATTTTACATTTTTAATTCGTGCATTTTTATAACTCATTCCTACATTGAATACAAAAAAGAACAGCGAAAGATACATAAAAGTTGCCGCAACGGGTAATAAACCAGTATAATCTCCTACCCAAAAAGTATAAATCAAAAAAATGATACTAAATGCCGTTAGCCAAAAAGTGAATTTTGCCAGTTTTTCGCTGTATAAAGATGTTTCAAAAACCACGGGAATCAATTGATACAATGAACCGAAAATCAGCATCATCAGCCAACCGAGAACGGCGGTATGTGTAACAGCCAACAGCTTATGATTGAAATAAGCTTGTAAAAAATCGGGGGTGGCAAAAACCAAAAGAATTCCAAGGGAAAATAAGCCGATAGCGGCAAACAAAAAATGGGGTTTTACCACGCTGATATCGGGAGCCAAGTCGGTATGTAAACTTTTAGCCATTGTTTTGATCTTTATAAATGATTAAAAAAGTATAATCGGGTTCTACTGTTTTTGCTGTAATTTGATAATGACGTTTTTCCAATTCGGGCAACAAAAACTGCGGAATACGTTTATGATGAACAAAAAGTGCATATCCATCGGGCAATTCTTCCAATTTTTCCAATATGGTTTTCATCGGTAAGGGCATCTCCAAATTTCGCACATCGATTTCTACTAATTTTCCATTAAATTCTTGTTTTATTTTATCAAAATTTTCCCTATCCACTTCCGATTCTTCCGTCGATTTTTCAGTTGTATCCGCTGCATTATCGTTTTTTTCTATGCTATGATATTTACAAGGAATTTTCTTGCCGAAAAGTCTTTGAAAAAAATTTCCTTTTTTGCAATTGAGTTTAAAATAAGTCAAATAGTTTCCTTCTTCATCTTGTTTCATCCAGTGGATAAAGTTCTTACTTATCAAAAAATCAATCAACGGAATGGGTTCAAAATCGTTAATAATCAAAAGAATTTGCTCGGGTTTAATTTTTTTTGCCACTTTGTTGATATAACCGAAAGGGTCTTTTCCTTCGGTAATAATGGGGCGCACATCCAAAGTGACAATTTCACGATTGCTAAAATCGGGTGGAAGTATTTTTAAGTTTTTTTCATCTGATTGCTCTGTGGAATATTTTACTTCAAAACCGGCTTTTTCCAATGCTTTCAGAAAATCATTGACATCCATTTTTCCGATTTTCGCCGCATCTTTTACACTTACACGAGTGGCTAAACTCCGACGCAAAATAGGATTTTCCAACTTTTTAAACATCGGGTTGATACCGGCTATTACTTGTATGGCTTCGGGTTTTTCTTTCAGAATTTTGGAAATCTTGGTATGCGCATCAACTATCATCAGCTCGTGTTTTCTTAGGGCAAAGATACAAACTATTTATAATAATTCTAAATAATAAAGAGATAATTTTATCTTTTATTTAACGTGTTGATATATAGTCTAATAATCTTCTAAAATCAATTTTTCTTTTCTAAATTTATCTTCTTCGTTGCTTTTGATTCCCAAGGCATCGTAGATATAATAAAAAGTAGAAAGCAATTCGGGTTTTCCATCCATCAATGCAACATCGTGTTCAAAATGTGCCGAAGGTTTTCTGTCAGCGGTTAGGATAGTCCAGCCGTCGGATAATTGATTGATTCTGTGGGTACCCATATTAATCATAGGTTCTATTGCCAACACCATTCCGTCTTTGAATTTTTTTCCACGTCCCGGGCGTCCGTAATTAGGCACTTGCGGGTCTTCGTGCATTTTTTTTCCCAATCCGTGTCCAACCAATTCCCTTACCACTCCATAACCGTGTGCTTCGGTATATTTTTGTATAGCGTGGCCGATATCGCTTACGCGTTTTCCGGCTCTGAATTGGTCAATTCCCAGATATAAAGATTCTTTGGTAACATCCAAAAGTTTTTTCACTTCGGGTTCTATTTCTCCCACGGGAAAAGTATAAGCGTGATCTCCGTAAAATCCGTTCATCAATACGCCACAATCCACCGAAAGGATATCGCCTTCCTGTAAGATTCTATTATCCGGAATTCCGTGAACCACTTGGTCGTTGGGACTGACGCAAAGCGTATTGGGAAATCCATACATACCCAAAAATCCGGGTTCTCCGCCGTGATCTCTGATATATTCTTCGGCGAGTTTATCCAAATATAATGTAGTTACGCCGGGTTTTATTTCCTTGGCTAACATTCCCAATGTTTTGGAAACAAGCAAAGCACTTTTACGAATCAGTTCAATCTGTTCTTTTGTTTTTATTTTTATCATTTATTTCAAATGTTGATCGATTAATCTTTTTATTACGGGGTTTGAGGGTCTGGGTGCGTTTTGACTGATGATTTTTCCTTGTTCATCCAAAAGGATAAATCGCGGAATACCTTTGACTACGTATTCTTTTAAAAACGACATTTTCGTATCGGTGGAAATCAATTGATTCCCTGTCAATTTTCCCGTTTTCATCATTCGTTCCCAAGCATCTTTTTTATCATAAACATCCAAGCTGAGAAAATTGATATTTTTTCCGGCATATTCTTTTTTTAGTTTTTCCAAATAGGGTATTTCCGCACGACAAGGAGCGCACCAAGTTGCCCAAAGATCGATATAGAGAAGTTTTCCCGCAAAATCTTTCAGGTGATATTCTTTTCCGTTGATATCATAAGCGGTAAAATCGGGAGAAGGACTGCCGGGAAGAAGTTTGGATAACTTATCATAAACTTCTTTTATGGGTTTTTTGAGTTCGGGATTTTTAACCATTCGGTCAAATAATGTATAAAATTCTTTGATTTTTCCGGTTTGATCCATACCTTGTTCTGCTAAATTTAAAGCCACTCGTTGTTTTAAATCGGGATTTCCATTTAATTTTTCATCGGCTTTTTTTAGTAATTCATACATATAATCAAAGCCGGGATAAGGATGTAGGTTTTGTATTAAATCATTGTTTAAATAAGCAATAACATAATCTATAAATCCGGGTATTTTCATCCAAGACGGGTCATTGATATCAATGGATTTTGTAAAATCGTAGAAATTGTCGGATAATTTTTTATTAGGCTGGGTTTGTTTAAAATAAAAAGCATATTCCAAAAGTGTCTGTCCATTTTTTATTGAAAATTTACGATTTTCAAGTTTAATAAAATTTGTATCGGTAATATT
>JALSTJ010000103.1 GCA_026983815.1 Flavobacteriales bacterium | reverse complement strand
CTTATTTTTATATTTTTGAACCAATTTCATTCGTTTGAGTGCTTCGGCTTCAAAATCCGTTTTGGGATATTTTATGATGATATCTTTCAAAGCTTTTTCATAAGCATCCAAACCTTTGATACGGGCAATAGCAGTAGCTCGTAAGAGTTCTATTTTTCCCAATTCGGGATGGAAATTGAATTTTACAAGCATAGGTTCGGAAAGTTGCAACAGCGAATCGTATTTTTGCTGGCGGTATAAGTCGTATAATTTTTGATATTTTTCTTTGAATTCTTTATTGGATTTTTCGGAAATTTTATCGGGATTTCTTATTAAATCGGCATAAAGGGAATTGGGATATTCTTGTAAAACTTCTTGTGCATAATTTTGCGAAAGCAAACTTTTACCCATTTCTTTATAAATTTTATACAAAGTATATTTTGCCGGTGCAATCAATTCGGATTTGGGTTTTCCTTCTAGCATTTTTTTAAGGTGTTCTTGCGCTTTTTCCAATTCTTTGAACTTGTCATAATAAATCAACCCTACTTGATAATGCGCATAGTTTGTAGCCCCGTTGATACTATCGATAACTTTGGGGTCAGTAGGAATTTTTTTGTAATAGTATGAGACTTGATATTTTTCCGGCACATTTTTTTCGGCATCAGCCGAACTTTCTTGGTTGTCACTATCGGTATCGGCGGTTTCTTCATCTTCGTCTTCAATATCGTTGTTGTTTTTCAATCGCCACATATCGGCAAGAGGAATATCTCCCCAAGTTTTTTTGAAATATTCTTTTCCTTGATTGACCAATTCCTGATTGTAGAAATAAAAACTGGTATATTTTGAGGAAACTTTGCTATAATCTTTGGCTTTTTCTTTTTCTTTAGCTTTTTCTTCTTTTAATTTGAGTTGCTCGATATAATCTTTAATCAATTTTACCCGTTGCAAACTATCGGCATTGACAAGTTTCATCAAACTGTCATTGGATTTTATCAGTTTTTCCAAACGGATGATGTCATCAATATTTCTACGTTTGTGTTGGGTTTTCAGGTATTTTAGGGTTTCATTGGGCATTACTTGAAGCATACTGTCCAAGTAAGCGCCCGCCATAAGATAATCTTTTTTGTAAAACCCGATTTTTGCCATCTGTTCATAAGCTTTTTCTTTAAGAATTTTGTCGGTTGAAGCAGCGGCTTTGGTATAAAATTCCATGGCATTTTTCAGACTGTCTTCGCTGTGATAAATTTCGCCTATTTCGTAGTTGATATAAGGATAGAGCTTATGATATTCGTATCTTTTGAGTTTGGTAAACAAAGATTTGAACATTTCGGGATGCATATCTTTTTTATCCAAGGAAAGATGATAACGGTAAAGTTCGGCTTGAACGCTATATTTTCTGGGACGTTTCATTTCTTCGATTTGTCGAAGCAATACGCTTGCCGAATCTTTTTTGTTGAGTTTTTCCAAGAGTTGAGCGGTGATAAACAAATAGCGTGCTTTTTTTTCTTTGGTTTTTGCCAGTCGGGATGCTTTCAGTAAGTTTTCGGATGCTTGTTGAATACTGTCTATTTTTATTTGTGCTTGTCCCAAATAGGCATAAGCTTCGGAACGGACATCTTGAGGAGCATCATTATTATGAGCCAAAAAAGTAAGATTTCTGATAGCCGTTTTATCGTTGTCCATACGGATATTGGCTTTGGCACGCCATAAACGAATCTTAGGGCGAATATCCGACTTGAAATCGTAATCCAATACATAATTGAAAGCATCGGTGGCGGCTAAAAATCTTTTTTGATAATAACGACTTTTTCCCAAGAGTAAATAAGCACGGTCAATTTGATTGTTTTCCTCTACGTTGTAGATTCGCATAGAATGTTTTTGTATGGCTTTGACAGCTTTGTCTTCGGCTCGTTCCAAATTCACATTGGTTTGTTGAGTTCCGGGCAGAAAAATCTTATATTCCGCTTCAAATTGCTCAACAGGAAGCAATTCAAAGAAATTATCATGAAAATTTTCTTTGATTTGTTGCTGTTCTTTTTCCAAAGCTTGTTCGCCATTAAAAAGTATATTGTATTTGGTGCTGAGTTGATGTAAATTTCTGTTTACCAAATTGTTACGTTGAGTAGAACAATTGATGATTAATAGTGATAAGAAAGATAAAAAAAGAGAAGTTCTGTATTTCTTAATCAGTTTCATAAAGTTTCGATTACCATAATATATTTAAACGCTAATTTACATAAAAAAGTATAACTATAAGAATAAAAAAATACCTTACTTTTGTTTGAGTTAATAGAAATCTTTATGAAAAAATCAGTTCTGTTTATTTTTATTATGTTTTTATATGGATGCAAGGCGCAAGTTCCTCTTAAAAAAGTAAAAAATTTTATCTTGGATTTTGAAGGACATCCGGCTTTAAAATCAGCTCATTATGGTATTTCATTAAGAGAACTAAGTAGTGGTAAAGAGAAGATTTCCGAGCATTCCCATGAAAATTTAATTCCCGCTTCCAATTTAAAATTACTTTATACATTGGCAGCTATCGATAAATACGGGGACAATTTCCGCTTTCATACCCAACTTTTTTATTCGGGAAAAATTGAAAACGGAACACTCCACGGAGATATTATTTTTCAGCCGGACGGAGATCCTGTTTTTGCCGCCTTGCGTTTTCACGAAGATTTGGACAGTTTACTTCAAAGTGTAACGGAAATAATCCGGCAAAAAGGAATCAAACAAATCAACGGTAAAATAAAAATGGAACTCAATGGCTGGCGATATCCTGCTGCCGGCAGTTGGCCGGTGGAAGATATTGGAAATTATTACGGAACCGGTGCTTGGGATTTCAATTTTAGAGACAACCGCATCGATGTTTATTTGCAACGTAGCAATAAAGTAGGCGAACCTACAAAAGTGCTTTATACCGTTCCCGAAATTCCGGGTATAAAATTTATTTCCAAAGTAAAAACCGCCGAAAAAAATACCGGGGATCAATCTTATGTTTTTGCCGCTCCTTTTGATAAAACTCGTTATATTTTAGGAACCGTTCCCATAGGCACAAAACCTTTTAAAGTTAAAGCCGGGATTCCCAATCCACCTTTGTCCTTCTTGAAAATTTTTGAAAAAAAACTCAATGAACAAAATATTCAGACCAATGGAGTAGAATTATCTTATCAACGGCAAAATTATCGACAAAAAATTTGGGAAGAAATATCGCCTTCATTGTTGGATATCGTTAAAAAAACCAATGATTACAGTATGAATCATTATAGTGAAGCTTTGGGTTGGTTGTTGATTTACGGAAAACATCCTTCCGAAGGATATATGAATAAAGA
>JALSTJ010000102.1 GCA_026983815.1 Flavobacteriales bacterium | reverse complement strand
TTGATTGTTTTGGCTTCTGGTGTTTACGGATTTTTTATCTCTTTGGATTTGTTTACGATGTTTGTTTTTTATGAAATAGCTGTTATTCCCATGTATTTGCTGATAGGTATTTGGGGAAGTGGTCCAAGAGAGTATGCCGCAATGAAATTAACTTTGATGTTAATGGGAGCTTCTGCCTTGCTATTGGTTTCTCTTTTTGGCATTTACTATTACAGCGGGACCAATGGAATGGAGCCTACATTTGATTTAATGGAATTGGCTAATCGTAAGATGGATTTTGCTGCGCAAAAAATATTTTACCCATTGGCTTTTATCGGATTTGGAACCATTGGTGCTTTATTCCCGTTCCATACTTGGTCTCCCGATGGTCATGCTTCGGCTCCAACGGCTGTTTCCATGCTTCACGCAGGAGTTTTGATGAAATTGGGAGGTTACGGTATTTTCCGTTTTATTATGTTTTTGATGCCCGAAGGTGCTTTGTTCTGGCAAGATTTTTTCTTGATATTGGCAGTTACCGGAGTAACTTATGGAGCGATGGCGGCAATCCAACAAACCGATTTGAAATACATAAACGCTTATTCGTCCGTTAGTCATTTGGGATTGGTTTTGTTTGCTTTGTTGATGATTAACAAAACCGCTTGGAACGGAGCGATGCTTCAATCCTTGTCACACGGATTTATAACGGCTCTTTTCTTTGCTTTAATCGGAATGATTTACGGAAGAACTCATGTGCGTGATATTACCAAAATGACCGGAATGATGCGTATTGTTCCTTTCTTGGGAGTGGCTTATGTGATTGCGGCACTTGCCAATTTGGGACTACCCGGATTTTCCGGATTTGTAGCCGAAATGAATATTTTTATGGGTGGCTTTTTAAATAATGATTTATATAAACAAGCTATGACTGTTTTTGCCGTCAGTTCAATCGTTGTTACGGCGGTTTATATGTTACGATTAGTCGGGAGAATGCTTTACGGTCCGGTTACAACCGTTTATACCAATTTACCCAAAGCTTTTTGGTATGAAAAAGTAGCAATCGGTATATTGGTGTTATTTATTACTTTGATAGGAACTTTACCTTTCTGGTGGTTACAATTTATTCAAGAAAGTGTTGATAATTTTATAAAACCCTTAGTTCACTAAAAATTAAAGAGATTAAAAGATGGATATGCAGAATTTATTACTGATGCGAGATGAAATCGTTTTAACGGCAATATTATTATTAATGTTGGTCGCTGAGATTATCATACCGCAAAAACATAAAAAATCATTAGTTCATTTCGGATTAATTTTATTCTTGATTTATACCATTCAAAGTTTTTTTCCGCAAAACACGGGAGAGCTTTTCGGCGGTTCATATAAGACTTATGCCTTGGCGCATTTTTTCAAAGCCGTTTTGGCTGTTGGTGTGATGACCATTCTTTTACAATCGGTTGAATGGATTGAACAAAAATTGTTACCTTATGATTTTACTGCTGAATTTTTTATTTTGATTTTTTCATCCTTACTCGGATTGAATTTTATGATTTCAGCAGGTGATTTCTTGATGTTTTATTTGGGGTTGGAACTTTCGACTATGCCGATAATTGCCTTGACAGCATTTGACTTTTACAATCATCGTTCGGTGGAAGCCGGAGTGAAATATATTATGCTGGCTTCGGTTTCATCAGCCATTTTGCTTTTTGGAGTTTCTCTGATTTATGCTACTACCGGAAGTATTTATTTTGAAGCCATTTCCGGTGCGATGCATTTGCCTCTTTTGGAAATCATCGGATTGATTATGATTTTCATCGGAATAGGATTTAAAATTTCTTTGGTGCCCTTTCACTTTTGGGCTGCCGATGTTTATGAAGGAGCGCCAACGGTTATTTCCAATTATTTATCGGTAATTTCAAAGGGTGCAGCTGTTTATGTTTTGATGACTTTGTTATTTGTAACCTTTACAGCTTTTCAAAAAGAATGGGATTATATCATGTATGGAATTGCCATCTTGACAATGTTTATCGGAAACTTATTTGCTTTACGACAAAAAAATATGAAACGTTTTTTGGCTTTTTCTTCCGTAGCACAAGCCGGTTTTATTTTATTGGCACTTTTATCTCATGATGAGTTGGGGGTTAAAGCCATTATATTTTTCTTATTGATTTATATTTTCTCCAACGTTGCCGCATTTGGTGTAGTGCATTTGATTTCATTGAAGGCGGGAACCGAAAATATGGATGATTATAACGGCTTGTATCAAACCAATCCGCGTTTGAGTTTGATATTGATGATAGCTTTATTCTCATTGGCGGGAATTCCACCGGTAGCCGGATTTTTTGCCAAATTCTTTTTATATTCGGCAGCAGCTAGTAAAGGATATTATTTGTTGGTATTCATTGCGGTTGTCAATGTAACTATTTCATTATATTATTATTTATTGCCTGTAAGAGCGGCATTTTTAAGAAAAAGCGAAAATCCTATTCCAAGCATTAAAAGTGATTTTTATAGTAAAATATCTTTTATCTTTATTATGGTTGGATTATTGGTTTTAGGATTATATAGTGGAGTGTTGGAGTATATTTCGCAAATGAGTAATATTTTTTAAAAATTTAAAATTATGTTAGCAGGAAAACATCAATTTGGCGATATAGACGGAACAAGAGTAACTTTTGTTGAAAAAGGAACAACGGAAGAACGTATGAAGTTTTTAAAGGAATTATTGGAACATAACGGTTTTGAAGTTTTGGTTAAAGAAAAACCGCCGAGAAAAGAGGAAGATCCTATAACTTATGACGTAGGCGTAACGGATATGATTTTTAACCCGACCATTTGGGTTTATGAACGCAAGCTAAAAACACCGGACGGAAGGATAGTTACCCAACAATATTGGGATATGGAAACCGAAGACACATCTCCGCAGTATTGGGAGAATAAATAGAAATTATTTTATACTTACAATCCCGAAAAATAAATTCGGGATTTTTTTTGTAACGTATTAACGCTAGAATTTTCGTAAATTAGCCATCTAAAAATTATAACTATGAAAAAATTAATAGGATTGTTTATCGGTTTAATCTTTATGAGTGCTTGTCAAACCCAAGATGGGAACAATAAAAATAATCAAACAATTGATAAACAAGAAAATAAAAAGATAAAAATAGAAACAAACGAACGAAAGGCAGATGATAGTCAAACCAAATTTGTATTGTTCAAAAGTGATTACGAACCCAAAGAAACTTATGTAAAATTAAAAAATTATCTCGAAGGGCAAGGAATGTATCATCCGCATTTGGTTGATCATCAAACGGCAGCAGCTAATGTTGATATAA
>JALSTJ010000101.1 GCA_026983815.1 Flavobacteriales bacterium | reverse complement strand
CTTTTTGGAATTGGAAAGAAAAGGGAAGTTCTTATGCCAAAACCAAATTTTTGGCGGAAATGGAAGTTTGGCGTGCTTCACAAGAAGGATTAGATGTTGTAATCGGCAATCCGTCCATTATATTGGGAGCGGGTTTTTGGCATGAAGGAACCGGCAAAATATTTGATAAAGTATATAAAGGGTTGAAATTTTATCCTTCCGGCGCCAATGCTTTTATAGATGTTTGGGATGTTGTCAAAGCATCTTACTTACTAATGGAAAGTAAATATGTCAATGAATCTTTTATCTTATCATCCCAAAATTTATCATATAAACGGCTTTTGGAAATGATTGCTCAAAATTTCAAAGTAAAAGCTCCTTCCATAGTATTAAAAAAATGGATGTTTTATCCGATATTTCCCGTTAATTTCGTATTGAAAAACCTTCTGAAAGTTTCGCCGGTTATTGATACGGATTTAATCAATCCGTTATTTTCCGAAAAAAAATATTCCAACAAAAAATTTAGGGATACTTTTGACTTTCAATTTATTCCAATGGATATCACCATACAAAATATTTGTAATAAATATTTGCAAAGTCGAAAATTGTAATTATGTTTTCTTATTCATTGAAAATTCCGTATCTTTATACTAAACTATTTCCTTCTGTTATTCATCGTAAGGAAGTTAGCGGAAAAAAAATTTTTTTAAGTTTTGACGATGGACCACATCCGGAAATAACCCCCCGGGTTTTGACGCTTTTGGATAAATATAATGCAAAAGCCACTTTTTTTTGTTTAGGGAAAAATTTAGTCGAAAATCCTAATATTGCTCAAATGATTATACAAGGCGGACATCGATTGGGAAATCATACTTTTACTCATGAAAATGCTTGGAAAATAAAATTTGGAGAGTATATCAATAGCATTGAAAAAACACAAAAAATTATTAATGAATTAAATCCTTCTACCGAAAATATTTTTCGTCCGCCTTATGGAAAAATTACGCCCGCTATTGCTAATATTTTGAAAGAAAAAGAATATCAGGTTTTTTTGTGGTCTTGGATTTTGGGAGATTATAAAAAAAATATTCATATAGATAAGGTTTTGAAAAAATTAATACATACAATACAACCGGGCGATATTTTGGTCTTGCATGATCAACCGAAATCCTTTGAAAACTTAAAAATTATGCTTCCGAAATTGTTGTATCTGTTATCAAAGCAAGGTTATATTTTTGAAAAACTATAAGATCAATACGCTTTTTCGTCTCCTTTTACGATTTTAAATACCGTAAATAAAATAATTTTAATATCCAACCAAAAAGACCAGTTTTCAATATAATATAAATCATATTTGATGCGGTTAAATATATCTTCATCTGTCTTAATTTCTCCTCTATATCCTTTGACTTGTGCCAATCCGGTTATTCCCGGTTTAACATAATGCCTTGACATAAATTTATCTACACGTTTCATAAATCTTTCATTTTCTTTAACCATATGGGGACGTGGACCTACTACGGACATTTCTCCTTTGAAAACATTGAAAAACTGGGGTAACTCATCCAAGCTGGTTTTTCGCAATATTTTGCCGAATTTTGTGATTCTATCATCATCTTTGCTCACTTGCTTGATATGAGCCAATTGGTTGGGTCGCATCGAACGGAATTTATAACATTCGAACAAATGATAGTTGATGCCGTTTCTTTTTTGCTTAAACAATACCGGTCCTTTGGATTCCAATTTGATAATCAAAGCAATAATAGGATAAAGCCAAGACAACAAACCTATAATTACCACTGTTGAAAAAATGATATCAAAAACACGTTTGATAATACGGTTTTCGGGTTTATCCAAAGGAGATTTTTGAAGAGAAAGAACAGGAAAATAATCAAAATGTTCTACTTTGAGTTTTTTGCCCAAAATCTGTTTATTATCCGGGATGAATTTGACTACTGCGAAATGTTCGTCAGCAGTGGAAATTATTTGTTTTATCTGTTCATCGGAGCATTCTGCCAATGAACAAAAAATTACATCAACGGGATTTTCTTTCAGATAAGATTTCAACGAAGATAAGTTCCCGTGGATTAAAGGATCGGTTCCGTTGCCAAAATAATGTCTGAATTGGTAGCCGTAGTCCTTTCTTTGATCCAAAAGATTTTTGAAATTTTGTGTTTCATCGTTATAACCAATAATAATGTAATCTCTAAGATTTCTATTAGCCGCTCTATAAAATTTCAGGGCAATATAAATTGAAATTTTAAAGAAAAGAATGGCCAAGTTAAAAAATAGCAAGCTTTTGAGTAAGAATTTGTCGGGAATGTCGTAATCCCATAAATTAAAGAAGGAAAGGACAGTCAAATTAAAAACGGCGAGTTGTTTTAAGGACTTGGCAATTAATTCCGCAGGACGAGTATTTCTATAAATTTGATAAAACTTGGTAAAATAAGAAATAATATACCAGGAAATCAAAAGGATAAAAAAACTAAGGTATGAATTTGTTTTTACGGTATATTGATTAAATAAAAAAATCAGGATTGCATCTATTAAATAAATAGTTGGCAAAATCAAAAAAGAATATCTATGTGTTCTTTTTTTTATCATGTTTTGATATACTTTGAAAAATCTTTATGTTCCGTTTGATATAATTCTTCTTTGGTGAGCGATTGAAAATATTCAAAGGTTTTTTTCAATCCCTCTTTTCTATTGACTTTGGGTTCCCAATTCAATATTTTTTTAGCTTTGGAAATATCGGGACAACGTTGCATCGGATCATTTACCGGTAGATCTTTATATATTATTTTTGATTTTCCTTGGGTTAACCCGATAACTTCTTTGGCAAAATCCAATATGGAAATTTCTTCGGGATTTCCAATGTTTACAGGCAAATGATAATCCGAAAACAGTAACCTGAAAATTCCTTCCACTTGATCATCAACATAGCAGAAAGAACGGGTTTGTGAGCCATCTCCAAAAACGGTTAAATCTTCTCCTCTAAGAATTTGTCCCATAAAAGCGGGAATTACCCTACCGTCATTCAATCGCATTCTGGGACCGTAGGTATTAAAAATTCGGACAATTCTTGTTTCTACTCCATGAAAATTGTGATATGCCATAGTCATAGCTTCTTGAAAACGTTTGGCTTCGTCGTAAACGCCACGAGGTCCGATAGGATTAACGTTTCCATAATATTCTTCGGTCTGCGGATGCACCATAGGATCTCCGTAAACCTCGGATGTTGATGCTACCAAAACACGTGCTTTTTTTGCTTTGGCCAATCCCAAAACATTATGCGTTCCCAAAGAACCGACTTTTAGGGTTTGGATTGGAATTTTTAGATAATCAATAGGACTGGCGGGAGAAGCAAAATGTA